>JAFOYQ010000022.1 GCA_017424575.1 Muribaculaceae bacterium | reverse complement strand
GGCAGATAATGATGGTCAACATTCTTCATACGACTGGGTTGGATACAACAGTGGTCGTGCTAACATCGGTACATTCTATTGGGCAATTAAAGTTGGTATTCCTGCAAGCGCAACTCCTGGCACATCAACTGAAGTAGGTGTAAAATGTAATCCTGCAAGTATCGAACTCGCTGGTGAAGTAGGTTCTACTGCTAACATCTATAAAGATGTGAAAGTAACAGGTACTGGCCTCACAACAGACATTTCTGTAAACAGTGCAACTTCAGCTATCACAGTTGAAAAACTTTCAGGTTGGAACGATCGCACAGGTGGTACAATCCGTCTCAAACTCAACACTAACTTCTCTAAAGGCGCTGGTACTTATGAAAGCTACGTAGCTGTTCAATCTACTTCAACTTACCGTGTGCAAATTGCTACTAAAGTAACTCTTACTGACCCTGCTGGTGCAACAAAAACTCCAACAATCGGTGTTTCTCCTACAAGCGTTTCAATGAATGCTAAAGTTGGCGAATCAGCTACTTCTTCTATCGCAGTAACTGGTACTGACCTTTCAGCTAACATCGCTGCTTCACTCGCTGGCGACGCTGCATTCTCTATTGATAACACATCACTTGGCACTTCAGGTGGTACTATCAAAGTTACTTACAAACCAACTGCAGCTGGTAACCACAGTGCAACTCTCACATTGTCATCAACTGGCGCTACATCTAAAACAGTAACAATCTCTGGTACTGCAACTGCAGCTTCAGCTCCATCTACTCCTACTTACACTAAAGGTCTTACAAAAATTTGGCAAAACACTTCAAGTGTTCCTGGTGCAGCAGCAGGTGGCGATGTTCGTTTCGCAGCAGTTTCTGGTGGCAAACTTCTTGTAAATGACAAAGCTAACAACAAGATTATGGAAGTAACTGCTTCAGGTTCTTCTAACTACTATGATCCTGCTTCAGTTCTTTCAGAATACTATGGTCAAGTTATCTCAACAGCTATCGGTTGTGACGATGCTGGTAACATTCTCGTATCAACTGGTTTCTCTGGTGTGGCATCTGGTAAAAACTTCGCAGTAATCTCTGCTGACCTCAAATCAACTTACAAAATTGACTTGAGCGCTATCGAAGGTTATACTCCTGCTCGTAATGACCAAGTTGGTCGCATCCGTGGCAACATGCTTTCAAACGAAGGTGGTTATGCATTCATCACTCCTAATGGTGGTACTTCTGTTCTTGTTGTTAAGATTAAAAATGGTGCTGTAGATACTGACTACACTCAAGTTTCTAATCCTATCGCAGGTGTTACATTGAACACTTCTTGCTGTCCTCAACCAGCATTCGCAACTGTAGCTGAAATCGATGCTCTTATGGACGACAACGGCGACCTTTCAAGTGCATTCATCATGCGTTCTCGTGGTGTTCCTGGTTCAGTATTCGCTTGGAACGATGGCAACACTGACATGGTTAAAGCATGGACATTTGGTGCTGCTGAAGGCAATTGCACAACTGCAAACGCATCTGTTGAAGGTTTCGACTGGTTCACACTCAAAGGTAAATCTTACTTCATCATGCCTGTAACTACCGACGGAACAACTGGTACTCGTGGTTCTAACTTCGCAATCTTCGACGAAGAAGGCACTTGCGTAGCTACATGGACTGAAGGTCAAAAAGCAGGTCTTGGTGCTGCAATGGGTAGCTTCATCGTAGTTCCTAATGATGATGTATCGGTTTACATCTACCACTTCGTTCCTGGCACAGTTGCTGAAAAACTCATCTTCGCTGTTGACTCAACTTCAGGCGTAGAAAACTTTGAAACTGAAGACGCAAACGCACCTGTTGAATACTACAACCTCCAAGGTGTAAAAGTTGCAGAACCTTCAAATGGTATCTTCATCAAAGTTCAAGGCAACAAAGCTTCTAAAGTTTATGTAAAATAATGCATAATTAAAAGCTTAACACATAATGAGCGAGCAATCCACTGGGTTGCTCGCTTTTTTATTACAGGAAATAGAATAATATAAGAACAATCATTGCTGTCCGATACAAATTGAAAAGAAGATGAAAAGAGATCTCTTTTTTGATTTACAAGCCCCTATGTAAAAAAACGATTAATGTCGTGCGAAGCACGTGAAAACGAAGTGTACGAATAACCGAGGGTTGAGCGAAGCGATACCCCCGGTAGACGAAATATCCAACTACCATCCGTCCGACGGACGGGAATTACAGCGAATATGCTTGTTTCACGTCTTCCAGACGCATATATTGTAGATGCAATAACCGAGGGTCTCGGGCTTTGCCCTCTACCCCTGGTTATTGCCTCGGTCAAGCCTCGGCGAGCTAAAGGGTCATATCGCTACGCTCTCTCGTGCTTCGCACGCCTTTGTTTTGAAAACACTAATAAAGAGCAATAAGAGATATGGGAGCAATAGCAACATCTTTATAACTCTCCTACTACAATCCCAATAATTACAGCCACTATTGTTATTATAGGCACTATATGCCTATAGGATTCCCACGCTTGAAAGTGCCTCATCCACTTTTTTACAAAAACATATTGCTATTAAGCAAATTATTACTAATTTTGCACTCGGTTTTGTCACCACATTTAACAAAAGAGATAAAACCTGCGTTTAATTAATAGATATTACATTAGTATTATAAGATACTCAATATAAGAAAGGGGGCTCGAACCATACTGAAATATATTCGTTAAATATAGCATCCTAAATATTTTTAATCACATTTTTTGCAAAATCGCAAGAAATGGGGTAAAAAGTTTTGACATATAAAAAAGTATGTGTAACTTTGTGCCCGCAAAACGCAAATAACAAATTTATAGATAATAACTTAAAAATAATTATAACAAAATGATCATCGTACAAGTAAAAGAAGGCGAAAACATTGAAAAAGCTTTAAAGAAATTCAAACGTAAATTTGAAAAAACTGGCATCGTAAAAGAACTCCGTAGCCGTCAAGCATTCCAAAAACCATCAGTGACTAATCGTAAAAAAATGATGAAAGCTGTATACGTACAAAAATTACGTTCGGTTGAAGAATAATTAAAAATTTCTCCTTTTTTATTTGGAAATTTGAAAAGAAAAGCATAAATTCGTGGTTACAGAATAGATTGTAGGTAGGACCTCAATCGTAACACGAAGAAAATATGCTCGTTAATTCTTTTCTAACATATATACGGTGTGAACTGAATCTTTCGGTTCACACCGTTTCGTCTTATAAGCGCGATATCGAACAATGGCGCGAATTTGCGACTGGAGGAAAGATTGACACATTTGAGCCTCGCGATGTAACCACCAACGACCTACGCCTATGGGTAGCGCACCTTGCTCAAAACAAGGCTTCACAACGCTCCATTCGTCGCAAAGTGCAATCGGTGCGAGCTTTCTATCGCTATCTAAATAAATATCACAACATCGAAAACAACCCTGCGGCAGAGTTACAATTGGCTCGAGTTGGCAAGGAACTCCCTATCTATGTTCGCACTGGCGAAATGACCAACCTCCTCAATGAAGAGTGGGATAAAGAGGATTTTATTTCTACTCGCGACCACCTCATTATGCTCATGTTCTACTCTACTGGCATGCGCTGTAGCGAACTTGAAACCCTCACCGACGTGAATGTTGACACTTCGCGTGGTGAACTAAAAGTGCTCGGCAAACGTAATAAAGAAAGAATCATACCTTTCGGAAAAGAGATGAGCGAAACAATTGAAACATATCGTCAACTTCGCGACGACCTTGCTGGACCTACCGAGCGATTCTTTACCCGCCCTACAGGCAAACCGATGTATCGCAAATTGATTTACAACATAGTTCATCGCCAACTCACAGAGGCAGGAGTGCATTCATCGCGTCAAAGCCCACACGTGTTGCGCCACTCATTCGCATCAGATATGCTCAACAATGGAGCAAGCATCAATGCCGTTCAACAATTATTAGGACATCAATCGCTTGCCACTACGCAAGTGTATACTCATATAACATACCGTGAATTAAAACTTAATTATCAACACGCACATCCACGTGCATTAAAAAAAGGAGGATAATATGGAACTAAAAATTAAAGCCATTCACTTCGACATCGCTGAAAAACTTGAAAAGTTTATCAACAAGAAAGCCGAACGTCTTGCTCGTCACAACGAGGAGATCTCCACAGTTGATGTATCGCTCAAAGTAGTAAAACCCGAAACTGCAATGAACAAAGAGGCAATTGTAAAAGTAGCCGTGCCTCAACACGATGATATAGTAGCCTCTAAAATTGCCGACACCTTTGAAGAAGCAATCGACATGTGTCTCGAAGCAATCGAACGCCAACTCGAAAAGAAAAAAGGCAAAAAATAAACATTATTTTATCTACCAATAATCCAAGCCCCACTTCTTGTGGGGCTTTTTCTTTGAATTTATGCTACATTTTATTACCTTTGTAAACATCTAAAACATATTACAATATGAGCGTAAATACTCCTAAAGACGTTATCGAAAGTGCCGTTAATATCGGACGAAACAAAGTAGCACTAAGCAGTGGCAACTATGGCAAATTTGCCGTTTTAGCAATGCTTGCAGGTGTATATATTGCATTTGGTGGCATTCTATCACTCACTATCGGGTTTGGATTTCCCGAAATAACTGCCAACAATCCATCTTTGCAAAAGCTACTCAGTGGGTGTATGTTCCCAATAGGATTGATTCTTGTAGTATTGCTCGGAGCTGAGTTATTTACAGGCAATAATGCCTTACTCATTCCCGCCTACATGAAAAAACATTATGGAGTGTGGGATATTACAAAAAACTGGACATTGGTTTATTTTGGTAACCTCGTAGGAGCTTTAGCATTTACCTATTTCATGGTGTACCAATGTGGATTAACCGCCACCGACCCCTATCATAGTGCTATCATTAAAATTGCCGAAGCAAAAGTATCGATGAGCTGGGGCACAGTATTCCTCAAAGGGATTGGCGCCAACTGGTGTGTGTGCCTTGCAGTGTGGTTGGCACTCTCAAGTCGCAGTTTTGTAGGTAAAATGCTCGGATGCTGGTTGCCAGTTATGGCATTCGTAGCACTCGGCTATGAACACTCTATTGCCAACATGTTCTTCATTCCACTTGGCATAATGGAGGGAGCAAATGTAGGAATTTGGCAATCAATCACAACCAATTTTATCCCTGCTACGATAGGCAATATTGTGGGTGGAGCGCTCTTTGTAGGTTGCGCCTATGGATATATTAATTTAGACAAACAGAAATAAAAACAACATAAAAATCTTATTATTATGAACGTGCATATCATTGACCATCCATTAGTTCAGCACAAACTCAGTATAATGCGTAACAAGGAAACTTCTACTGCTGATTTTCGCAAATTACTTCAAGAAATTTCAATGTTAATGGGTTACGAAATCACTCGTGACTTCCCTTTGGAATATGAAGAAATTGAAACTCCTCTTCAAAAAATGAATGCGCCTAAACTCTCAGGCAAAAAAGTTGTAATCGCTCCTATTCTACGCGCTGGTCTTGGCATGGTTGACGGATTGTTAAGTCTTATTCCATCAGCTCGCGTTGGCCACATCGGATTATACCGCGATGAAGAAACATGTTTGCCAGTTTTCTATTACTATAAAATGCCTCAAAACAAGGAGCGTTTGGTAATTCTAACCGACCCCATGTTGGCTACTGGAGGCAGTGCATGCGACGCTATCATGCGATTGAAAAAAGATGGTTTTAACAATATTAAATTGATGTGTTTGGTTGCTTCGCCTCAAGGGGTAAAGGCTGTCAATGAGAAATACCCCGACGTTGACATTTATATAGCATCACTCGACGAGGGGTTGAACGAACGCAATTATATCCTTCCAGGGCTTGGCGACGCTGGCGATAGAATATTTGGCACAAAATAATATTTCTAAAAAATATTGTCAAACATTCAAAATCCCTTTTTATTTCAAAAAAATGTTGTCGGCATTAAAAATTCCATGCCCTACATTTTTTTATGCAACAATAAAGCAGTAACTTTGCACAACGAAAAAAAGAAATTTTATTTATTAACAAATAATTAAATACGAAATGGTAAGTTTCAAAGAGTTAGGCTTGGTAAACACCCGTGAAATGTTTGCTAAAGCAGTAGAAGGTGGTTATGCAATCCCTGCATTCAACTTCAACAACATGGAGCAACTTCAAGCAATCATCAAAGCTGCTTCAGAAGAAAAATCTCCAGTAATCCTTCAAGTATCTAAAGGTGCTCGTAACTATGCTAACGCTACACTCCTTCGCTACATGGCTCAAGGTGCTGTTGCTTATGCTAAAGAACTTGGTTGGGAAAACCCACAAATCGTTCTTCACCTCGACCACGGTGATAGCTTCGAGCTTTGCAAATCTTGTATCGACAGCGGTTTCTCTTCAGTTATGATCGATGGTTCACACCTCCCATACGAAGAAAACGTTGCTCTTACAAAACAAGTAGTTGAATACGCTCACCAACACGATGTAACTGTAGAAGGTGAACTTGGTGTACTTGCAGGTGTTGAAGACGAAGTTTCTTCTGACCACCACACTTACACTGACCCTGAAGAAGTAATCGACTTCGCTACTCGCACAGGTTG
>JAFOYQ010000021.1 GCA_017424575.1 Muribaculaceae bacterium | reverse complement strand
CGTTGCAATTTACAACTGCCACAATATTTTCAGCATTTTCAATACCTGCCACATCGTTAGTTTTAAGTTGATATACAACCCACTTTACAACGTCAGTTGTTTTATTTTCAACAACTGGAGCATTCCATGTAAGTTTATTGTTATTACATTTCAAACCTGAAACTGCCACTGGTTTAACATCATTAATCCATGTATAACTTGGCACAAGCGCAATAGTTGATTGCAAATCATTTGCAAGAGAATCAGCAACACCTTTATAATTATGAGTAACCGAATATCCTGGCCACCAGCAGTTACCATGAATTCCACCAGGGAATGCACGCGACATTTCAATCTTTGAACGCAATTGAGTTGCATCAGTTGATGGAGCAAGGTCAGTACGATCCATTGTACGGTTAACTGATTGACCTATGTACATGTGACGATTGTTATTGTTTTCAGCCCACCATTTATTAAGAATATCATGTGAAGCCAATTTATGTTCACGTTCCCAATATAGTTGAGGCATCATGTAGTCAACCCAACCTTTTTCTGTCCACAATAGTACGTCAGCAAAAAGAGCATCATAGTTTTGTAAGCCATTTGTATCACTACCACGAGGATCTGACTTTTTATTACGCCAAATACCGAATGGACTAATGCCAAGTCGTACCCATGGCTTAACTTCTACAATAGTATTATGTAGAGTTTCAATAAGTTTATCACAGTTTTGACGACGCCAATCGTGACGATCCATACCTTTACCATGAACTGCATACGAATTATCATCAGGGAAGTCAACGCCAGTGATAGGATATGGATAGAAGTAGTCATCCATGTGAATTGCATCAACATCATAACGACTAACAATATCGTTCACCACTTTTGAGATAAATTCAATATTTTCAGGCCAACCTGGATCAAAATAAAGTTGTGAACCATATCTTACAAAGCGCTCAGGATGTTGATAGAAAATATGATTAAAAGGAAGTTCTTCGCGTGGAGATGTTGTTACACGATAAGGATTTAACCATGCGTGAAGTTCCATACCACGAGCATGACATTCATCAATCATAAATTGCAATGGGTCCCATGTCGGAATTGGTGCTACACCTGCTTTGCCTGAAAGGAAACGGCTCCATGGCTCATAATTTGAAAAATAAAGAGCATCTGCCGATGGACGAACTTGCCAAATAACAGCATTACAACCTGCTTTTTGCAAGACATCAAGTTGGTTACGCAAATATGCCATATTCTCAGCAGTAGTTTGCTTAGCATATTGACCTTGATTTATCGTGTGCATCCACGCACCACGAAATTCCCATTTAGGGTTAGCTGCGTTCATTGCTCCAGCAATAAATGCAACCGATAAAATTGCTAATAAAATCTTCTTCATATTAGTATGTATTAATGTTTGTAATTTCTACTGCGAAGATAGCAAATATTTTGCTTATTATAAACATCCTAACAATAAAGTTTCAACTAATCACATGTATATTTAGATATAAAATACTACTTTTTGACCATTTTTTCTCTTATTTAGAACAGATAAATACTAATAATTGAAATAAAATTCGTATCTTTGCAACGTAATAAAATTCAAAAGATATGAGTTACAATTTATTAAAAGGAAAACGTGGTGTCATCTTCGGTGCGCTCAATGACATGAGTATTGCATGGAAAGTAGCTGAAAAAGCTGTTGAAGAAGGTGCCAATATCACTTTGAGTAACACGCCTATGGCAATACGCATGGGCGATGTAAATCAACTAGGCGAAAAACTTGGAGCTGAAGTCATTGCTGCCGATGCTACAAGTGTTGAAGACCTTGAAATGGTATTTAAGAAATCAATGGAAGTGCTTGGTGGCAAAATTGATTTCGTATTGCATTCAATTGGCATGTCGCCAAACGTACGCAAAAAACGCACTTACGACGACTTAGATTATGACATGTTGAGCAAAACTCTCGACATTTCTGCTATATCATTTCATAAAATGATTCAAGCAGCTAAAAAACTTGAAGCAATCAACGAATATGGTAGCATTCTTGCTCTAAGTTATGTTGCAGCACAACGCACATTCTTTGGGTACAACGATATGGCAGATGCTAAATCACTACTTGAGTCAATTGCACGTAGTTTTGGTTATATATATGGTCGCGAAAGCAACGTGCGTGTAAATACTATTTCACAATCGCCTACTATGACAACTGCTGGCTCGGGGGTAAAAGGTATGGACAAACTTTATGACTTTGCTAATCGCATGTCGCCACTTGGCAATGCATCAGCCGATGAATGTGCCGATTATTGTATCGTTATGTTCTCTGACCTCACCAAAAAGGTTACAATGCAAAATCTCTACCACGATGGCGGTTTCTCAAGCATGGGTATGAGTCTTCGCGCAATGAATGCCTATGAAAAAGGCCTCGAAGAATACATGGACGAAAACGGAAAAATTATCTACGGATAGTTTTCTCATTCATATACAACAACGGCGATGTGAAGTGAATACACATCGCCGTTTTATTTTTAACAATAATTCTTAATCTCTTACCACACTATATCCACTCGCTATCGGTTGAGTTGGCTTATTAGGAATACTATCTGGAGATTCAACTAACTTCACACGATAGTCAAAATATGCTGTCATAATTGGATAATCCTCGACATAGACTGGACAATTAAAGTGTAGGCGATGTTCTGATAACACCATTCCAGCTGTTGGAAAGAATATCTTGTAAGGCACATAAGGATTAGTTAATATAAAACGTCCGTCCCAAAAATACGATACTGCTCCCATTGCAGCATTCTTATCATGAGATATAATTTCCACATTTTCAATCCACAGTGTATCGCCTTTTACTACATAGATAGTTTTATCTATAAACTTGCCACCCGATATTTCAACCTTGAAATCAACATTAGGCATTTCTTCATCATCGTCGCATGATACCAACATAAATGGCAACACAATCAATAAAAACAATAACTTTTTCATAATCTTATACATTTAGAATTTCGTAGATATAACAAAACTCACTACAAAATGTTTATTTCGGCATAATACATCTCATTCGCTTTGGGTGCAGAAAATGCATCTTGAAATTTAACTGCTCGAGCTTCAAAAAATTCTCCACTAAAATCTCGAGCTCCTACAGCACATTCAATGATACAACGACCACATGCCAAACATTTCAGTTCATTAGTTGCTCGAGGATTATCATTTGAAATAGCACCAACAGGACATTTTGAAGCACACACTCCACATTCTACGCAATATTCATTGCTCGTCGGATACATTGGCAATTGATTAAATACTTTATATGGCATATTTCCTTTCACATCTATTTGTTGCAATAAGCTAAAATCATCAAGCGTCTCAATAATAGATTTTGAACGAATAGCAAACTGCAATACCTGTGCCATGTCATCTAAATTAGGTCTATCTTTTGCTATTTGAGTAAAAATTGAATGTCGAGCAACAAAAGCACTCGCCGACACTATCTTAAAGCCTCTTGCCTCCACCTCATTTCTCAATTCAAGTAAAGCATCATCATAGTCGCGATTGCCATATACGCAACTAATTACAGCTGGAGTGTTATTCCCTTTGAGCTTTATAATAGATTGCAAAGTGCTAGCAGGGATACGTCCACCATATACAGGCATACCAATCACCAACACATCTCCCCTATCCATTTCAATAGTTTCCGTCAGTGATTGCGATGTTATATCACAATCTATAATACTATTACACAACTCATTAGCAATTACATCAACCACTTTTTTAGTTGTATATGTAGCACTAAAATAAACCTTATATACTCGTTTTATTTCCATATATATCAATTTAATATTTACAAAGTTAATGTTTTCAACAATATGTTACAAGTGTAACATATAAGAATAAGTGCTATTGGTCAATCAATAGCACTTATTCTTACCATTCATAGATCTATTAAAGGCTCAATTAATACCTGATTTAGTTCTTAAACACTAATTGTTCATTCTTCATGTCGATGATTATCGGGTGGTCTTTATCAACTGTTTGGGCGAGGATATCTTTTGAAAGTTGATTTAGCACTAATCGATGTATCACTCGTTTTACTGGACGTGCACCAAATTCTGGGTCATATCCTTCCTCGGCAAGGTAATGTAATGCCGCAGGAGTAACTTCAAGTGTTATGCCATTGGCATGAAGCATTCGTTTGATACCATCAACTTGCAATTTGACGATTTCCTCTATTTCTTTTTCATTGAGAGGTGTAAACATTATTATCTCGTCAATACGGTTGATAAACTCGGGACGAATTGTTTGTTTCAACATCTCAAGCACAGAATTTTTAGTATTATCAATCGTTTCTTCGCGGTTTACATCGGTCATCTTCACAAAATTTTCACGAATGAGCGATGAACCCATATTTGAGGTCATGATAATAATTGTGTTTTTGAAGTTAACCAAACGACCTTTATTATCAGTTAGACGACCATCATCAAGCACTTGCAACAACACGTTAAACACATCGGGATGAGCCTTTTCTATCTCATCGAAAAGCACAACTGAATAAGGTTTACGACGTACAGCCTCGGTCAACTGACCACCTTCATCATAACCCACATATCCCGGAGGCGCTCCTACCAAACGAGAGACAGTGTGTTTCTCTTGATATTCACTCATATCTATGCGAGTCATCATATTTTCATCATCAAAGAGATATTCAGCAAGAGCCTTTGCAAGTTCGGTCTTTCCCACCCCTGTAGTACCAAGGAATATGAACGAGCCAATAGGACGGCGAGGGTCATTCAATCCTGCACGACTGCGACGCACGGCATCAGCCACTGCTGAAATAGCTTCATCTTGTCCTACAACACGATGATGTAGTTCTTCTTCAAGATGCAAAAGTTTATCTTTCTCGCTTTGCACCATTTTGCGAACAGGGATACCGGTCCAACGTGAAACAACATCGGCAATATCTTCGGCATCTACTTCTTCTTTAATCAATGCATCATCACCTTGCATTGATTTGAGTTGCTGTTGGATAGAATCGTTTTCATCAAGTTTTTGTTGAATTTTAGAATAACGAATTTCTGCCACTTTGGCATAGTCACCATCACGTTCAGCTCGTTCTGCTTCAAAATTGAGTTGTTCAATATCAATCTTATTTTGTTGAATGCGATTTATAAGATCTTTTTCGGCTTTCCAACGAGCAGTATAATCATTTTCTTCCTCACGCAATTGAGCAATATCTTTTTCTAATTCTTTTACTTTTGCCGAATCACCTTCACGTTTAATCGCTTCACGTTCTATCTCTTTTTGAGCAATCATACGAGTGATTTCGTCGAGTTCTTGCGGCACGGAATCTATTTCAAGGCGAAGCTTCGATGCTGCCTCATCTATAAGGTCAATGGCCTTATCGGGCAAAAAACGATCGGTAATATATCGTTCAGATAATTGCACAGCAGCGATAATTGCTTCATCAAGAATGCGCACTTTATGATGATTTTCATAACGTTCTTTCAACCCACGAAGAATTGCAATAGCACTCATTTCATCGGGCTCTTCAATCATTACCTTTTGAAAACGACGTTCAAGTGCTTTATCCTTCTCAAAATATTTTTGAAATTCATCAAGTGTTGTTGCTCCAATACTACGCAATTCGCCTCGAGCAAGTGCTGGTTTGAGAATATTAGCGGCATCCATAGCGCCCTCTCCTTTACCAGCACCCACTAGTGTGTGAATTTCGTCAATGAATAGAATTATATCTCCGTCGCTTTGAATAACTTCATTAACAACTGATTTTAATCGTTCTTCAAATTCACCCTTATATTTTGCTCCTGCGACAAGAGCCCCCATATCAAGAGAGAAAATCTGTTTAGATTTTAGATTTTCAGGCACATCACCTCTTACAATGCGTTGTGCAAGTCCTTCGGCTATAGCTGTTTTACCCGTACCAGGCTCACCGATAAGCATCGGATTATTTTTAGTACGACGGCTTAGAATTTGAAGAACACGACGAATCTCATCATCACGTCCAATAACAGGATCGAGTTTTCCAGCTCTGGCTCTTTCATTAAGATTTATGGCATATTTATTAAGAGCGTTATATGTATCTTCAGCACTTTGAGCTGTTGCTTTTTTGCCTTTGCGAAGTTCATTAATTGCAGCCTCTAACTCTTTTTCACTCAACCCCACATCCTTTAAAATGGTTGATGCCGAACTTTTCACTTTGAAAAGAGACATCAATAATGCTTCAAGAGTGACATATTCATCTCCATTTTTCTTCGCAATATCAAGTGCCTTTTGCATCACATCATTTGACTCTCGACTAAGATATGGTTCTCCTCCCGATACCCTTGGTAAAGATGCAATTTGACGATCTATTAATGATGATAATTGATGCGTGCTTGCACCTATCTTTTGAAAAATGAAATTGACTAATGAATCACCTACATGAGCCACTGCTTTAAGAATATGTACAGGTTCGATAGCTTGATTAGATGCATCACGAGTATATTCAACTGCCTTCTGAACTGCATCTTGTGACTTAATTGTAAAGTTGTTAAAATTCATAATACTAATGGGTTTAATTGGTTATAAAACAATATAGATTATAAAAAGGTTTTTGTATTATATTAATTGCGCCTCGGCAAAGCAAATTTAAGTAAACTTAATTTGCATTTGCGCTCTCTTTTCTATCGTTGGCTAACGCCTTAGATAGGCTGCGCCTCGGCAAAGCAAATTTAAGCAAACTTAATTTGCATTTGCGCTCTCTTTTCTATCGTTGGCTAACGCCTTAGATAGGCTGCGCCTCGGCAAAGCAAATTTAAGCAAACTTAATTTGCATTTGCGCTCGGCTTGCACTATCTTTGTACGGCAAACTATATGCCAAAAGTTAAAATGAAAAAAATTACATTATTTATACTATTATTAATCTCGTTTTCAACAACAGTTTTTGCTGATGACAATTTCTTTGAATACCCACAAGCTCCCGAAAATCTAACATCTTTAACCGAAAGAGCAAACTATCTAGTAGAGCATTTTTGGGATAAATGCAATCTTAAATCGTCATTCTCTCATAAAGAAAAGATGACTAAAGCATTTACCGACTATGTGACATATATTCAGTATGCGACAAAAGAAGTGGCATTAAAATCAATTACAGCGTTAATTGAAAAGGTGAAAAAATCGCCAAAAGACATGCTTACCCTTGGGCAAATTGCTGAAGAAACCCTTTATGGAGATAGTGCCCAATTCTGGAGCGATGAATTATATTTACAATTCGCATCAGCAGTATCAACGACAAAAAAACTTTCAAAAGCAGAAAAGGCTCGATTTGTTCACCACACGGCAATTCTTGAAAATTCAATGGTAGGCAATACCCCAAAGAGTTTCAAATTGATTTCGCCCGAAGGCTCTAAAGTGGAATTTGATACAATAAAAGCTCCCGCAATTATTCTTTTTTTCAACGATATTGATTGCACTGATTGCCGATTAGCAAAAGTGAGATTAGCAACTGACTTAAATCTCAATAAATTAATTGACAAAGGAATTATCAAAATTGTAAGCATATATCCAGGAGAAGCAACCGATGAATGGAAAGAAGAAGCAAAAAGCTATCCTAAAAACTGGATAATAGGAGCTTGCGATGATAT
>JAFOYQ010000145.1 GCA_017424575.1 Muribaculaceae bacterium | reverse complement strand
ATAAGTACAGATTTTTTATTTTGTCTATACTCGCATCGCGTCAGCCATTTATGTTTATTCTGTCATTCTGTCAAAAAAAATACCACACCTGGGAAGATAAGGACAGAAGGACATAATGAGCAGAAAGGCAGAAGTTTATTTTGTTGAATATCATTGCGTTATCTATTTGTTCTTATGTTCTTTTGTCAATAATTAAGACAGAAGTACATAAGTACAGGTTTTTATTTTGTCTATACTCGCATCGCGTCAGCCATTTATGTTTCATTCTGTCATTCTGTCAAAAAAAATACCACACCTGGGAAGATTGTGGTATAAAAGTAATGTGTTTGTGAAGAATTCTCCTCGTTAATTGAAAATGGTGTGCTCGAGGAGGATTTTGAGGCCTATGAGGATGAGTATTACGCCTCCAAATAGTTCGGCTTGAGATTTGTATTTGCAGCCAAAAATATTGCCTATCTTTAGCCCTGCTATTGAAAATAAGAATGTGGTTATACCGATTGTAATAATTGCAGGGATAATTGCAACTTTAAGAAATGCAAATGTCACGCCTATTGCAAGGGCATCAATACTTGTTGCCACGGCAAGTGTAAACATCGTTGCTATTGCAAAGTTGTTTTTATGTTTTTTGTTGCAGTCACATTCGTCATCTTTCTCAAGTGATTCTTTAATCATGTTTCCTCCAATTAAAACGAGTAGTGCAAACGCAATCCAATGGTCGAATGCCGATACGATTTCGGCAAATGTGCTACCTAATAGGTAACCTATCAGTGGCATTAATGCTTGGAATCCACCAAACCATAATCCCACTTTAAGCGCATGACTTAACTTGATTTTGGTGACCGATAGGCCTTTCCCTATCGACACTGCAAAAGTGTCCATTGATAATCCAATGGCTATGATAAGTAGTTCTAATAGGCTCATAAGAGGTTAAAAAATGCGTTGTTGACCATTTATTTCATCGCGCACCTCATCGTCAGAGCGTTCAGGCTCGAGTTCTTCCCCCTCTTCGGGAGTTTCCCCTTCGGCAACTTGAGGTTCTTGCGTTTCATCATCTTCAATTTCGCGAGGTTCAATCTCGGTGATTGATTCGATGGTGAAGTTAGATAGTCGTTTACCTTTTGCTTTATATGATTTCACAGCAATAAATTCCATTGCATCAATCACAATCGAGCCACGGAATTCGTCGCCTCCACCAAATTTTACTTCAAATCTTGCTCCGAGTGCGTCGCTGAGTGCAATGAGTTCAGATTTCTCATTTTCGCCTAAGAAGCGTTGTTTTTTGTTGGTAGGTTCAAATGTGAATCGTTTGAGGTAGGGGAATCCTTGGTCGGCGTCGTTGAGAACGGCTGTCCACACATGACCTTGACGGAATTTTTCAATTCGCAAGATGTTGTCTTCATAGTGGTTGCCAGCATCAAATGTTGACATATAATACTCGCCATTTTTGAGAATGACAAGGATTGAATCGGTGCCACTAAATTCGCCAAGGTATGTGCCGCGGCCATCGTAGTTGAGGCGAAGCACGTCGTGGTCAAACCACACTTCGCGACCGCCAAGCGTTGATGCACCTTTCTCTTTGAGAGAGAAGCGGTGTACCTCGTTTTTGGTTACGATATTACCTTGCGACTGTTTCCCTTTGATGGCGAGTTCGCTAAAATCGACATCAAATTGAAGTGTTTTAAGGCGTGGCTTTGGTTTGAGAGTAACTTTTACTACTTCGGCCTCGCCATTAGGATTGGCTGTGAACCAGTGAATTTTTGTGCCAGGAGCACCTTTTGTGAGGTCATACTCTTTATCGCGAGTGACGCCTGTTACGGCAAAGCGTTTCATGTAGAACACGCCACCTTTGCCATCTTGATATATTACGTTGTAGATTGTGCGTGAGTCGTTGCGCTTAAACACGTTGAGATAAAGCACATTCTTGCCGATAAACATCTTCTCTTGCACCTTGACGATTTTGTACTTACCATCTTTGTAGAAGATGATAATATCGTCAATGTTAGAGCAGTTGCACACAAATTCGTCTTTCTTCAAGCCAGTGCCAATGAAGCCCTCTTCGCGGTTGATATAGAGTTTTTCGTTGGCCTCAGCCACTGTTGCCGCCTCGATGCTATCAAATCCACGAATCACGGTGTGGCGTGGATATGCTTCGCCATATTTTGCTTTAAGGCTTTCATACCACTTAATTGTGTATTCAACAATGTGGTTGAGGTCTTTGAGCAATGCTTTGATTTTATCGTTGTATGAGGCAATGAGTTCTTCGGCTTTTTGAGAGTTGAATTTAAGAATACGTCCCATCTTGATTTCCATCAAGCGAAGAATATCATCGTCGGTGATAGGGCGAATGAATTTTGGCTTCCAAGGCTCTAATCGCTTGTCGATATGAGCGATAGCCTCATCCATACTACGGCTTTCTTCAAATTCTTTATCTTTATAGATGCGCTCTTCGATGAAAATGCGTTCCAAAGATGCAAAGTGGAGCAATTCGCGCACCTCACCAAGTTGTATCTCAAGTTCTTTGCGAAGAATTTCTTTGGTAGTGTCAACGCTATGACGCAACACATCGCTCACCCCGAGGAAGTGAGGTTTCTTATCCTTAATTACACAACAGTTGGGCGAAATATTCACTTCGCAGTCGGTGAAGGCATACAATGCGTCGATAGTCTTGTCGCTTGATGTGCCTGGTAGCAAATGCACGAGAATTAATGCAGTCTCGGCAGTGTTGTCATCAACTTTGCGAATCTTAATCTTACCTTTCTCAAATGCTTTCAATATTGAGTCGATGAGCGTGCCAGTGGTTTTGCCATAAGGTATTTCAGTAATAGCGAGTGTCTTGTTGTCGAGTTTTTCGATTTTAGCACGCACTTTTACTACACCACCACGTTCACCATCATTGTAGCGAGAAACATCAATGAATCCACCCGTCATAAAGTCGGGGTAGAGCACAAAATCCTCACCACGAAGATATGCTACGGCAGCATCAAGAATTTCGTTGAAGTTGTGAGGTAAAATCTTTGATGAAAGACCAACGGCAATACCTTCAACCCCTTGCGCCAAGAGCAATGGGAATTTCGCAGGGAGTGTTACAGGCTCTTTTTTACGACCGTCGTATGATAAAGTCCACTCTGTAACTTTGGGGTTATAGAGCGTCTCAAGAGCGAATGACGATAGGCGTGCCTCAATGTAACGACCAGCCGCAGCCGATGCTCCAGTGAGAATGTTACCCCAGTTACCTTGTGTTTCAACCAATAAATCTTTTTGACCAAGAGTCACGAGCGCATCGTTGATTGATGCATCGCCGTGTGGGTGATATTGCATAGTGTTACCCACAATGTTAGCAACCTTGTTGAAGCGACCATCATCGAGCGTTTTCATTGAGTGAAGAATGCGACGTTGCACGGGTTTTAATCCGTCGTCGATATGTGGCACGGCACGCTCAAGGATTACGTATGATGCATAATCCAAGAACCAACTGCGATACATACCACGCAAGTGGTGTTTAACCACATCTTTGTCCTTATCGGGAGTAGAAGGAGTGTTTTCGTTATTAGAAGATGCTTCTACTGGTAATTCTTCGTTTTCGTCAATTGAGTTTATTTCGTCGCTCATGATTTTTTGAGAGTGTGAATTATTGGTCTTACAAATAGGCATTAGCCTTTTTATCAACTACAAAGATAGTGCAAGCCGAGCGTAAAAGCAAATTAAACTTGTTTAAATTTGCAGTTTACCGAGGCGCAGCCTATCTAAGGTGAGTAATTCATTTGATACATTAAGGGCATTAGAGTCGTTAAGGTCGTTAGTGACATTAGAGACTCTAATGACCTTAAACAAACAAAGGCCACCAAATTGGTGACCTTTGCCTATATAGAATAATTAAAAAGTTGCGTTATTTAACGATAACTTTCTTAGCAGTTCCATCGCTATATTTAACGATGTTAATGCCGTGAGTAGGTTGTTTTAATTGACGGCCATGAATGTCGTAGCGTGCTACTTCGGTAGCGTTGCCTTCGATAGCAACACCTTCAATGCCTGTTGCAGCATTGTCAACGATTTCGTAGGCACACAATCCGTTGCCAGGAACGAAGACATAAAGCATCACTCTGCCAGCATCGAGTTGAACATAGTCAGCATCGGCTTGGTATGTAGTACTTTCAACATTACCCATACCATCTTGAGGGAATGTCCACATCAATTCCATTGATTTGAAAGAGAGGTCGGCATCTGCTTTCACGAGGCTAAATTGGTGACCAACGGGATCGGTCCAATCAGCATAAGGATAAACAAAGTAGTTTGCACTATTTAGAGTGAACCATGTGCCACCATTAGCTTCGCCTGCAATAGGTTTGAGTGAAGTGTTGTTGTTAAATGAGTCAACGACCTTGCCAGAAGCGAAATTATAACGAGCCCATTCAGTGTCACCACCACGAATGAGGAATGAGTTGTCGTCAATCAAGATAACGCGAGGAGCAGTGCCGAGCGCAGTGACACTTGATGGATTTAGTGTGAGGGTGCATACTTCTTGCGATTTTTGAGCTCCATTTTCATAATTCCAACGAACAACAACTTTAGCCTTAGCAAATGCTGCATATACGGTGAAGTTACCGCTTTCAACATCGCCAGTCAATGTGATGTGGTCGCAACGAGAAGTTGAACCGCTATAAGTCAATGATGCAACTTCGGTCAATTCGCCTGTTTCGAGATCAACTTGATGTAACTTGATAGGGGTTGATTTGATGTTGAGCGAAAGGTTGGCAATGCAGATGTTGCCTTTTGAGTCTTTTACAACGTTATTAGCAGGGTAGTATGCAATTTTACCTTCGTCATCAAGAGCAATGTCACCAATGATTTCACCGGTTGTGCCGTCAAATTTGCGTAGGTAGATGTTTGCACTTGTTGAGTTTTCAGAGCGTCCTACCATATAAACGGTATTGCCTACTACGCAGAATGAACGGTTGAGTGAGCCGTTTTCGCCAAATGTGATATTTTTGTAATCATCGTGAATAGAACGGAACCATACGCTATTAATAGAGAGATCGCCTGCTTTTTCGTAAGAGTCATTGTCTTTGTCGAGTTTGACTGAATAGCCAGGTTCGAAATTACCTACAGAGATTTTTGTGATTTCAAATGAACGAACATCTGAATATGTATCGGTCAAAGCTTTGCCCGATGTAACAACTCTCCAATAGAATTTACCTTTGCCTATTATTGAAAGGGTGAATGGGAGAGAAGTGTCGGTAGTTGTTTTCTTATAAAGAATGTTGGCGAAATCTTGTTGCCCTGAAATTTGGATAGTGTATTCGTCGCATTCAACTTCGCTCCAAGAGAATGTGAAATCTTCTTCAAATTCAGCACCATCGTTTGGTGAAACGAGTGTTGTTTTAGGAGCAGATGGGCGAGTTGTTGTTACGAATGATTCAACTTTACTAATTGATTCGAGTTTGTTGGCTTGAGCAGTGCGAATTCTCCAATAATAAGTTTTTGTTGATTCGAGAGCACTTAGGTCGATAGTTGCTGAATTGGTAGTAATGCCTTTTTCTTGCAATGCGATTGTAGAGAATGTTGCATTGTCAGAAATTTCAAGGGTGAAAGTAGCATCTTCAATTGCACTCCATGAGAATTTTTGACTCCATGAAGTTGTTGCACCTTTAACAGGAGCGATGAGTGTTGCAACTTCTGAATCTCCTTCGGGATAGTTTATGATAGCTGATTCATGTTCATGACCATAACCGTCGAAAACATTAACTACATACCAGTAGTTGTTTTGTTTGTCGCTGGCAAGAGTGTATGATGTGCCATAAACAACTTTTTGGAGATATTGTCCGTCAAATCCGTCGCCGTCGGCCGATTTTGCTTCGTCGATAGTTACCGACATTGGCATAGCATAAACGGTGTAGCGAATAATTGCCTTTCCATTTTCAGTAGCGTCCCAAGTGAGGGTGCCATTGTTGTATTTCAAATTAGAAACAGCACTATAGTTATCACCTTTTTTCCAAGTGATTTCAGGAGTTAGAGCAGGAGTTGAATACACATTGTTTTTAAGAGAACTCATGTTGCTCTTGAAAGTGTTTGTGTTATAATAAATACTACCACAATTGTTGTTCTTTGCATAAGTACGGTTGTGCTCTACCTGTTTAATCATTTCATTGATGCCCCAACCTGTATTGTTAATCTTATATGATGCTTGGCTTGAATAGAAGTGGCAATTTAATTTATCGGCAGCATCGCTCCACCAGTGAGTCAACTCTTCATAACCATTGGTTGAGTGAGTTGTTTCCCAATAGAGTTGAGGAGAAATAAAGTCAACAGTTCCTTCATACATCCATGTCAAAGGGTCGCAATATATTTGAGCATATTGCCAGTCGCTGGCACTTGCGCCATAAGAAGAAATTGATGGAAGTCCATATAAACTTGCTGACTTGCTTGAAACACCAGCAGGGCCGATACCAAATCTTACATCTGGACGAAGCTCTTTAATTGTATTGTAACAGTCGGCAACCATGTCGTTTACATTGCGACGACGCCAGTCGCCAATTGACATTGTTGTGCCACTTGCGAGATAATCGTCATAGTCAGGGGCGCTTGAACCTTCGGTTGTGCCACCACTTGGATAGAAGTAGTCGTCAAACAACATACCATCAATGGCATAATTGCTAACGATTTCTTTAATCACGTTCACGATAAGTTCACGAGTCTCTTTAAGAGCTGGATTAAATGTTACATAAGTGCCATTGTCACCAACGATGAGCATATCTTTGTTTTTCCATTCCAAGTCCTTTTCGGTTGACCAAGAATCTAGACCACTGCTACTCCAGCGATAAGGGTTTAACCACACGTATGCTTCGATACCACGTTTGTGACATTCTTCAACGAAAAATGCCAAGGGGTCCCAACCTGGACTAACCCCACGAGTACCAGAAATGTAACTTGACCAAGGAGCATATTCCGATGGATATGCAGCATCACCCATTGTGCGAATGTGAAGACAAGTTGAAGTCATGTTGAGGTCTTCAAGATTGTCGAGATAGGCAATAAGCTCTTGTTTTTGCTTTTGTTGAGCTGATGCACTTGTGCCTTTGGTTGAAGGCCAGTCAATGTTTGAAACTAATGTGAGCCAAGTTGAACGCATTTCACGTTTAGGATTGGCTGCAAATACGTTACCCACGGCTATTGATACTACCAATGCCGTAACGAGGAGTCGAGTAATTTTTGATCTCATAAACAGTATTTAAGGTTAATATTATCAAATTGTGATGAGGATATTCTCTCTATATAGTAAGTTGTAGCAACAAAGTTAGTGATTTTATTCTGTTTCAAGAATAAATCCAGTGTAAAATTCAATGAATTTGTTGTTTAATGCATTTTTGAAGGCATTTTTTGCCGAGATGCCTGTGCAATGCCCCGAAATTAAAGCAAGATTGGGGTGCTGTATTTTTAATATTGATGCTAAGGTGTTTAACTCCTCCTCATTCTCGAAATTATCAATAAGATGTGTGCCACCGATATAGTGAGAAATATTCCCCAAATGCGAGCATGCATCAAGGGTGTTAAGCACTCCGTTGTGCGAGCAAGGAGAGATGATTACTACTCCATAGAGAGTGTTGACGGCAACAACTATTTCGTGGTCGAAATCATCGAGCGAGTCATTCTTTAATAATGTTGCATTTGCTTGGGGTAGAGGGTGATTATGTGGAATTGTAGTGGCGATGCTTACATTGTCGCTCAACGAAATATTGTGCTTAATAAAAACAATACGCTCAGCATTGCTTTTAATCAAAGAATGGGTGAGCGAAATGTCGCGTTTCATGCCTCGACGAGTTGAATAGTAGTTATTATCGCAGATGTTTGCCGAAATGTAGATTTTTGCTTTGTCGTTGAGCGAGAGGAATGTTTCCAGACCACCGCAATGGTCGCGATGCCCATGCGAGAGAATAAGGTGGTCAATATTGGCAATGTCGATGCCAAGTTGCGACGCATTTTTAGCAAACGCATCACTCTCGCCCGTGTCGATGAGCCACTGCTGTCCATCAACCGCCATCCATATCGATAGGCCATGCTCGGCAATTAATCCATCTTGCTTCCCCGGCGCATTATCTACCAAAACTACAAGTTTCATCATCAAGTGTTATTTGTTGGCACAAAGATAATGTTTTTTGTGTTGTAGTACGGCACGACCGATATATAAAAACAACAAGGTGATGTGTCATTGCTTTTGACACACCACCTTTATTTTATGTGAAGTATTAGATTAGAATTTCATTTTAAGACCTAAAATTGCCCAAAAATCTTCGGGGAGGCTCACATTTTCCAAGTAAGCGCATCGTTTGAAGAATGGGGCGATTTCTTTGGCTGAATAGCCAGCATTGCCACATCCTATGCGTGTTACATAGAATTGTGTTTCGGGGTGTTGTGCGGCAAATTCGATGAATCGACGGACAGCATCACGGAGTTCTTCGCGAGTGTTGCCTGTGGTGGGGATTGCATAACTATCCCCTTGAAGACCTTCGGCTTGCCCCATGATCGCACCGAAGTTTTGTAGAGCATAAGCAGCGGCTCCACCATTGTGATTGCCGTCGGTATTACTACCAAATACAAATACTTCATTATCGTTAAGTTGGTCAATCTGTTCGGGAGTTATTCTGTTGCCATGATACTCCTTGGCAAATTTTTTCAAATTTGAGATGCGGTCGGGGCATGCGCCAAAAGCACCACAATTACTAGACCCGAACGCCATGTCCATTTTTCGAAAATATGCAGTGCGCGATGAACGGTCAAAGTCCCATGTGCTTTTTGCACCGATTTCGTCGTGGCTAAACTCCATGACATTGTCGATTGATAGCAAGTCGGCAACATCTTTCACATTATGAGCCGAACCCATGTAAGAGAAAGACCACCCTTGTTCTTTCAATTTGTCAATGAGTTCGCGCAACGTCTTGGCACGCCATTCATGTGAAGCGTTTTCCATACCATCGGTCAACACTGTCACCACGGCTGTGGCGTTCTCATTGCCGTTGATTTCATTGTATAGCGCCGAAAGGGTTTGTCCCATTGCATCATATAGTGGGGTGCCACCACATGGACGATAGTTTGTAAAGGTTGTGACGTTGTCTATCGGTTCATTTGTGAAGTGATATCTAACGATTTCGCCATGATGATTCCTGTCAAAAGTTACGAGAGTGAGGTAGTGAGTTTGAGTTTCGGCAAATTCCTTTTGTGCACTTTTGATAGTGTTGATTGTTTCATTGATGCCCGAGAGAGTGACTCTACTTAAATGCGACATCGAACCACTTTCATCAACGATGATGAGGTTGTAGATTTGTGCTTTCTCCATTTTTTGTGAGTTTTGAGTTGACTCTTGTCCTTGTTGTGAGTTTTGTTCAGCTTTTTGTTGCTGGGTTTCTTGTGAGTTTTTTTTCTTTCTGTTAAAAAACATGACAGTGAGGTTTTAATTGTTAATAATAAAGGGTTTAATGACAAAGGCTATTAAAAGGTGATTTCATAAGTAAAATATCTTTTCTGTGTCTTTGCGTAAGATATACATTGCAAAGATAATGCCAAAAATATAAAAAAAACAAATAAATGTGTCGTAAATACGCACTGCGTATATGGTATACTCATGTTTTTGTGACACGAGGTGTGACAGATTGTCGTATTGAACCGTAAAAAACAAGAACCAATGCCACTCGGCATCGGCTCTCGAAAGTTTAGTTGATATATGGAAAAGAAAGTTGGTTTCTACAAAAGATGTGTATTAATAGCCTCAACGAGGTCGCTTTTTGTCATTGCTCCGCGAGATATCACGGGGAGTTTTTCGCGAGGGATAAAGAGCAGAGTGGGGATGCTACGCACTTTGAACGCATTGGCCAATGCAGGTTCTTTGTCAACGTCGATTTTGTAAACATCTACCTTTCCGTCGTAGTCGCGTGCTACATCGTCAAGCACCGGAGCAAGCATTTTGCATGGTCCACACCATGAAGCATAAAAGTCAACAATAGCAGGTTTATCACCAAGAAATTGCCAATCATTAAGGTTATGGGGATTTGCCACACGCGTTGCAAATTCGTCAAAATTAAGATGTCTTGCTTTCATATCTATGTCAGTTTTATTATTATCGTTTATCATTTATCATTTCTGATGCAAAGATATAAAGCCTTTAGTTCCCCACCAACAGCAAAAATCTATCACGTAATAGAGGGTATCTATAGTTGATGGTCTTGCACAAAAAAAGGAGGTGTGTCATTTGATTTGACACACCCTCCTAAATTTGCTAGCGTCAAGATGTATGAAAAGATATTCCACCCCAATTTTAAGGACTACTTATTTTTGTCCTTAAATATTTCCCACTTAACACAGGCAGAAGCATCTGTGGTGTCAAAGACTAATCCATCTCTGATTATTCCATCAACTTTTGCACAATAATATCTTTTACGACCGCTTTTCTCGGTATCGTAATAAATTTTATTAATACATTCAGCACAAACCACAAATCCTTGACTACTCATAATTTAATGTAAACTTAATTAATCGGGATTTATTAAAAAATTAGTAATTAGTGATATGCACATTGATTTTATGTGGCATTTTTTGAGGTACATCGCTTCCCTTATTATAGGAAGATATAATATTCTATAATTTTTTGATTGAGATTGCAAAGCCACCACCGGCTACTGAATGGAGTTTGAGGGTTGATTTTGCATCAACTTTTTTCTTGGTGATGGCGTAGGCTTGTTGGTTATTGGTGCTGTTGGCATCTTTGGCATCGGCATAGATTGTAGCCTCATATTTTGCACCTTTGTCGAGGAAGTCAAGTTTGATAACTGAATTGTGGTCGGCTTCACCTGCTGTGCCACCTACATACCAATCGTTAGAGTTTTTATCTTTGCGTGCAATGGTTACATATTCCATCGGTTCGGCTTCGAGATAGATTGATTTTTCCCATTCAACAGGCACATCTTTGATGAATTGGAATGCGTCCATGAATCGTTCGTAGTTTTCGGGGAGGTCGCATGCCATTTGCAATGGGCTATACATTGTAACATATAGAGCCAACTGCCCGCAGATGGTTGATTTGATGTTTGACTTGTTGTTGGGGTTAAGTTTTGTGATATCCATTTCGAAGATACCAGGAGTATAGTCCATTGGTCCACCTTGCAAGCGAGTGAATGGTAGAATAGAGGTGTGACTCATGCGACTGCCACCCATTGCTTGATATTCAGTGCCACGAGCCGACTCATTGGCGAGCAAGTTGGGGTAAGTGCGACATAGACCAGTTGGGCGAGTTGCTTCGTGAGCGTTTACCATAATTTTATATTCGGCAGCCTTTGTGACACAATAGAGATAATGGTTATTGAGCCATTGGCTGTAGTGATATTCGCCACGAGGAATGATGTTGCCCACATATCCACTTTTTACCGAGTTATAGCCGTTGTCAACCATAAATTGATATGCTTTGTCGAGGTGACGCTCATAGTTGCGCACCGATGAAGATGTTTCGTGGTGCATCATGAGTTTCACGCCTTTTTCTTTTGCGTAGGCATTAAGCGCTTTGAGGTCAAAGTCGGGGTAGGGTGTTACGAAGTCAAACACATAGTCTTTTGATTGACCAAACCAGTCTTCCCAACCTTCGTTCCAACCTTCAACGAGAACTTGGTCAAAGCCATGTTCGGCAGCGAAGTCGATATAACGACGCACTTTTTCGTTGTTAGCCGAGTGTTTGCCGTTAGGAGTTGTTTTTGTGTAATCGGTTTTGCCGAGTTGAACAGAATATACATCGTCGGTGTAGTTCCATGACCCTTTGCCAGTAATCATTTCCCACCACACACCTATATATTTTACTGGTTTAATCCATGAAGTATCCTCGATTTTGCATGGCTCGTTGAGGTTGAGAATAAGGCGTGAAGCAAGAATGTTGCGAGCATCGTCGGTGATTTGAATTGTGCGCCATGGCGAAGTACAAGGAGTTTGGAGATAACCTTTTTTACCTTGATTATCGGGGGTGAGCCATGATTCAAACACGAGATTTTTGTCATCGAGGTTGAGGTGCATTGTAGCGTAGTCAACACATGCAGCCTCGTGGATATTTAGCCAGATGTTGTTGTCGGTTTTGATGAGGAGTGATGTTTGCACACCTGTTGGCGAGAAAGTAGTGGTAGAAGCGTTGTCACGCATTGATCCCTCCATCTTGCCACGAATTTCACTCAAACGACACTTTTCGTAGTCATACTCTTGAGTGTCGTAGTCGCCAGGAATCCAATAAGCGTAGTGGTCACCAGTCATGGCAAATTGAGTTTTTTCCTCTTTAATCACAAGGTAGTTGAGATTTTTTTGTTGAGGGAACTCGTAACGCAATCCCATACCATCGTTATACACACGGAAGCGCACTACAATGTGACGGTCAAAAGCCTTTTGAGTCAATGTAGCGGCGAGTTCGTTATAGTTGTTGAGAATTGAAGTTTCTTCGCCCCACACTGGAGTCCATGTCTCGTTGAATGTAGAAGTTTTGCTGTCGGTTAATTCAAAACCAGTGCAAAGTGAAAGTTTGTCGGCGCCAGCTTTATCCATTGAGAAACTGCTGAAGTCGTTGCGACCATTTTCGCTGTCGAGTTCAAGGCCAAGATTACTTGGAGCTACAACTTGTGCACCTTTATAGTCAACCGAATAAACAGGGCGACCCTCTTTCACATCAAATGTTACTACGATATTTCCGTCGGGCGATGCCACTGTAACATCGGCCATCGCTACTGATGTAGATGCAATTGCAATTGCCAAAGTGGCAAATAATTTCTTAAAATTGTAAGTCATGATAATATACTTTTGGCTTATAGATTTAATATTAAATATAGACGCAAAGATAGCGAAAATATTAGTAATCGTGATATTCTACTCATTTCAATTTTTCAAAGATTGCAATTATTGCGACTTATGAATTTCTTTTTGGTTAAAAAAGAGGTATCTGTTTTATAATTTGCGAAAATCTATGCAAATCTAAAATCGATTTTAGAATTGTCTAAATTGGGATGACTGATTTTATCCTTAAAGAGATATAAATTTTGAAATATGCTTTGATTTTAGAGGTAATTTGTATAAGTTTGTATTTGAAATCATACTAATTGAAAAAACATTATGCTAAGGCTAATTTGGAAATTTTGTATCATACTAATTATTGCGATGATTTCACCAGAAGTCTATGCATCAGATGCCAATATAGTAATTTCCTCTTGTGAGGAGTATTACAAAATTAAAGCAACAAAAGATGGCAAGGAGATATCGGAAGTAAAATCATGCAAAGAGATATGTTTTGAGGCAACACGTACCGAAGGGCATGCATTGGCTCTTGAATTTTATGACGATTATACTAAAATAAATAAAGCCTCGGCACCAGGAGCCTCGGCAGAGTATCGCCATTGGATTCCCGAAGATATTTTTTACAACGATTCAAAGGTGTGTTTCATTGTTATTCCAATCAAAAAAGTCGGGAAACCAGTAAAGGCAGTTTTTGAAAAAACATATACAAAAGCAGAACATTTTGCAGAGGTGTGTTTCCCAGAGATTCACGATGTAAAGTCAAAAACTGTAAAAATTGAGGTGCCACAATCTTTAGTTGACAAAATTAAGATTGTGGAGAAATCGTTTACCTCCAATATCTCTCGACGAATAGAAGATGGTAAAAAGGGTGCTAAAATATATGTGTATGAAATGACCGAAATGAATGCCCCAAAAGAAGAGGAGGACTGCCCCGAGGCGTCAACAGTTATTCCACGAATTTATATTATTGGGCAATACCCTACATTGGGCGACTTATATCAACACCTTCATGGATTAACAACTACGCAAGATTTAGCATTAGAAAAGGTAAAAGCTCAAGCAGTGGAAATTACATCGGATTGTGCTAATGAAGAAGAAAAAATAAGAAATATTTTAGCGTGGGTACAAGACAGAATAAGATACATCGCAGTAGAACATGGAGAATACGGAACACGCCCCGATCTCGCAAGTGAGGTGTTGCGAAAACGTTATGGCGATTGTAAGGGCATGTCAATGTTGTTGAAACAGATGCTAATTGCAGTGGGTTTTGATGCTCGATTGGTGTGGATTGGGACAAATGACGTTGGAGCGACATGGAGCGAAGTGCCAACATTGGCATCGGGTAATCACATGATATGTGCAGTTGTTAAAGGAGATTCGATATTATATCTTGATGGCACAGCATCATATCTTCCATTAGGAATTTATCATTCTTCAATCCAAGGGCGAGAGGCAATGATTGAAAACGGGGATAGTTATTTATTGAAAACTGTGCCTATTCAATCTCCAAATATGAATTTGGATAAGACCATTGCTACTTATCGGATAGTAAACAATAGTTTGGTAGGCGAAATAAGTCGCACTCTAAAAGGAATTGATAAAATGGCAATGTGTGCTACATATCATGATGTAGATGCATCAAATCAAGCAGATTTATTATCAAAAATTGTTGTTTATCCTAAAGTTAACGTAAATGTAGATAATGAAAAGATTGAGGGGTATTCTACTCAATCTGATTCAGTGCAAATATCAGCTCAGGTTGATGAAATAGATGCATGTAATATTGTAAATGGGAAAATATATGTAGATTTAATGCCTTTGCGAAGTCATTTGTTAAATGTATATGATTTGAAAACTCGCAAACGTGATATATTATTGCCTTATCGTAATAGATGTGAGAATGGGGTATTGATAGAGGTGCCAGAGGGGTATAAAGTGGAATCACTTCCCGAAAAATATGAGGTCAATAACGAGTGGTTTAGTGCATCAATCGTTTATGATATGGAGGGCGAATTGATAAAGTGCAGTGCGTATGTTGAGTTGAAGAATATAACGATTGCACTTAGTGATGCATTAACTTGGAATAAATTAGTGAGAGAGTTTAATCAAAAAAATAGGGAACAAATAGTATTAACACTTAAATAGATATCGGTCATGAAAAAAAATATTTTGACAACTATTGCGATTATATTGGTATCGGTATTTTCGATGTCGGCTAAATATGATGCAAAGTTTTTTAGAAAAGCAGCTGAAAAGGTGTGGGGATTGGAATTGTCGGATTTTAATGCGAAAACGGAAATCCCTGATAGTTTATATGGTAATGAGTCGGCAGTAATAATTGCAGCATATCGCAATGTTGAAGTGAAACGAGTGCAACAACTCAATGTTAATAAATATTCGCATTATGGAAAGGCCTATACCAGCGCGATTGACATGAAGTCAATATCAAGAGTAATGATTAAACTCAATGACAAAAAAGCTGTTGAGGATTATTCTGAATTCGATATGTCGGTTGATGGAGAAGAAGAAATAAGTGGCTATTCTTATCAATATACATCATCAGCATTTGGCGCACGAGTAATCAAACCTAATGGCGATGTTATAGATGTAGATTGCAGAAACGCTTTTGATGTAAAAGAGGGCAAAAAAGAAAAAACTGTAGAGCGAATTGTGGCTATCCCTGGGCTTGAGCCAGGCGATGTGTTGGAGTATTTCTATTATGATGAGGTGTGGCTTGATGAATTTGATTTAGATCCATTGGTATTTTCGTTTTCTCGTCAATATCCAATGATGTTTTACAAAATCCATTGTAGCATAGATCCTGAATTGACTGTTGAATATCGCAATTATAATGGTGCCCCATTGTTGACAGGTTTTATTGCAAAGGATCAAACACGTATATTAGGAGTTGAAGCAGTCAATATCCCGAAACGAGAATCGGGTAATTGGATGTCGCCTAAACGACAATTTCCATTTATTAAGATGTATATAATGAATAATCAACGGGGATCGTTGGTGTATAAACCCAAAAGTGCACGTATAGGTGTGTATTGTGGATTGCCAGCTAACTCCTATTATCAAGATATTTCTAATGTCTTGACCGATATGACTGAAGTCCTTACAAAAGATATTGTTTTAGATGCGATAGACTATGCGGAAAATTATAAAAAAATGCATCCTGAGGCTACTCGTCGTCAGATTATAGATGCAGCTTGGGTGGCAACATTTTATTCGGGATTGCGTGATGATAAGTCGCATTCGTCAATGACAATGCCATTATATTTTGCTCAGGTATTGAAAAAATTGGGGATAAAAGATGATGTAAATGTTGGAGTTACAAATTCAAGAAATGAGGTCCCATTGCCAATGATTTTAAGTTGGCAAGAACCCGATTATATAAGCGTTATCGGTGATTCATGCTATTTTGTTACTGGCGACCTTGTATTCTTGCCAGGTGAATTGCCAGGAGAATACTTTGGAGAAACTGGTGCGATTTTTAAATGTAATGATGAAGATTATAATAAACAACAAGCTAAAATAATAATACTGCCATCTTCTCGTGCATCTGACAATGCGGTAATATCAGATGTTAAAGTTTCATTTAACGAAAATGATGAAAATGTTCTAAATATTTGTCGAAACATGACGATTAAAGGGGCAATGAAAACAATTGCTTCTCCTCTTGTTGATAAAAATGCCTGGATGCGTGCCGCTGAAAACTATCTCGAAATTCCTCAAAAATGGCGTGCAAAATTGAAAATTGATTCGGTTGAGATTAAAGAGAAAATGCAAGAGCTTTTCAAAGAGGAAGCAGAAACAATGCTTGGTGTTACGCCGTCGGTAATTAAAAACTATAAAATATCATCAATTGGCGCTACTCCCAATAGTCCTACTGTTGATTATGAAATGACTTGTGAGGTAGATGGACTTGTAAAACGTGCTGGAAATGATTTAATAATATCTCTCGGGAAATTAATTGGAGAACAAAGTAAGGTAGAAGGCGAAGAACGGAATAGACAATCACATATATTTCGTAATTGTCCTAATCAGTATCGCTATACAATAACATTAGAAATTCCACAAGGTTATACTATAACCGATGAGAGTGTAGAATTGCTTAATAAATCAGTCACAACTAAATGTGGCGCATTTATTGCACAAGCAAGAGTAAAAGACAATGAATTAACGCTCAAAATTAATGAAAGATATATCCGCTATTTTGAGCAAGTAAGTAACTGGGATGAATTCCTTGAACTTATTGATGCATCGGCAGCTTATAACAATACAGTGGTTGTTTTGACAAAACAATAAGCACACTGATTTGTTTGATGTTTGTGTGATTATTCGTGGTTTTTATGTAACTTTGTAGCAGTTTTATAAAACATATCAAAGAAAGATGAATCAAAAGGTAAGAGTAAGATTTGCTCCGTCGCCTACGGGGCCTTTGCACATCGGTGGTGTGCGCACTGCGTTATATAACTATTTGTTTGCTCGTCAACATGGTGGCGAGATGATTCTTCGCATCGAAGATACCGACTCTCAACGCTTTGTCCCTGGTGCCGAACAATATATCAATGAATCTCTCGCATGGCTCGGAATCAAGATTGATGAGGGTGTGAGCGAAGGTGGTGCATACGGTCCATATAAGCAAAGTGAACGCCGCGATATCTATCGCGAACATGTGAAAATGCTTCTCGACAATGGCAAGGCTTATATCGCTTTTGATACCCCCGAAGAACTTGATGCAAAACGCCAAGAGGTGGCAAACTTCCAATATGATGCCTCAACTCGTCTTTCAATGCGCAACTCTCTCTCTTTGCCCAAAGAGGAGGTTGATAAATTGATTGCCGATGGCGAAAAATATGTGGTGCGTTTCATGATTGAACCTGGTCGCGATGTTGTGGTAAATGACCTCATTCGTGGTAAGGTAACAATTAACTCAAGTGTGCTTGATGACAAAGTGCTTT
>JAFOYQ010000144.1 GCA_017424575.1 Muribaculaceae bacterium | reverse complement strand
TAAATCGATTCTGTGAGGCCTTGGATTTTGCGTATGAATTGGCGTTGGGTGAAATGCGTGCTGGGCGTAAACGATCGCATTGGATATGGTATGTGTTTCCTCAAGTGAAAGGCCTTGGTAGAAGTTACAACGCAAGATATTATGCGCTCGTGGGGGTGGAGGAGGCTCGCCAATTCTTGAATGACGAAGAACTCGGCGGAAGGTTGAGGGAAATAACCGAAGTGGTGTTGGAACATAGGGGCATTGATGTTGAGGATTTGATGAATGGCGAAATAGATGCTGTAAAGTTGCGTTCATCGATGACATTGTTCGACATTGTTTCGCCAAATGATATTTTCGCTCAAGTGCTCGAAGCTTTTTTTGATGGTAATCGTTGCGAGCACACATTGGAAATTTGTGGTGAGTGATATACATATAATATATAATGTAATAGATAAAAAGAACTATATGAATAAAGAATTTAAAGGGAATGGTGTGAGAGATGTAATTAGTGATAAATGTAAAACGAAAGCTTTGAGTTTGCATTTACCAACATCGTTTGATTATTACAATGATTGTAGAGATGAAATTATATCATTATATAACCGCCGAGAAAATTTACGCATTATTGAGTTAGAAATTCCTAGAAATCTCCATCAGTGCGATATAGAAAATGCTGGGCGTTACTTGTTTAAAAAGTGGAATATTGAAATGTATGTTTCATCTCGTAATAAGTGCGTTGAAAATTCGGGTATTATTAGAACTAGGCAATATGTTTATTTCCCAGAAACCGATAATATCAGACTTTGTGATGATATTTATACTGGATTAAAGAAAGTATTGAAACCAGTTTTAAAAAAGAAAGGTTTTCAAGTCTTAGATGAAGATTTTTATGAAGAATGAAAGTCAAAGCTTTAAATAATGGAACAAGAAATTCAATTTAATTCGCATAATAAGCAGGAATTTCCGCCGATGCATACGGCAGAGCATATTCTTAATGGGACGATGGTGAAGATGATTGGTTGCCGTCGTGCTGATAGTGCGCACATCGAGCGAAAGAAGTCGAAATGCGATTATAACTTGCCACAGCCTCTCGCTCCCGAACAGGTGCAAGCCATCGAGGCAAAGGTGAACGAGGTGATAGATGCTGATATGCCTGTTACGGTGGAGTATGCTACGCAAAGCGATGTGAAGGAGCGTTTCGATATGGAGCATTTGCCTGATGATGCGAGCGAAACGGTGAGAATTGTGCATGTGGGCGACTATGACGAATGTTTGTGCGTGGGTGCACATGTAGAGCATACAGCGCAAATAGGAAAGTTTCGTATTTCGAGCACTCGCTACCAAGATGGTGTGCAACGAATAGTATTTCGCCTTGATTTGCCTGCCGAATCGTCTTTTTTGGCATAAATTGGGTGATATTGGATTAAATTGAAAGTAAAACGAAATAAAGGTTTCGTTTTGAAACCTTAAAAACACTAAAAATAGACTGTTTCGAAAGTGGGACAAATGTTAAATTGAAATTAATGTATTTTAACATATATTTAAAATACTAAAATTTAGCATTTTAAGCAAAAGTAGGTAAAAATATTTGGTGAAAAACATGAAAATATTTTGCCAGTTTAAAAACTTGTATTAACTTTGCACTCGCTTTCGGAAAGAAATACGGCAAGTGAGTCGTTGAGAATGCTGAAAGCGATAAAGCGAACATTGAAGTATTTGCGATAGACTAAAAAGATAACAGGAAGCACAAGGTAAGAACAAGACTGAAGGGACTGCGGTTCTCTGAAAACGATTCTTAACTTAGGTGAAAAAACTGACTT
>JAFOYQ010000143.1 GCA_017424575.1 Muribaculaceae bacterium | reverse complement strand
TTTGCTTCAAGACCTACCTTGACACCATTTGCTACTTTACGCGAATATTCATACTCACGAAATTTATAGTCGGGAGAGTGTTTCCCTGCTATGTTCGCACTATGTGCAGTGCCTAAAATAATGTGTTTCATATTTGTCTTTTTTAATTATTATACCCAAATCGCATAAGTCAAAAAGCCGCCCCAACAGCCTGCTGTAGCGCCTATGAAGTTGTAGAGCATATCGCTCCAAGACCAACTATTGCCACTTGCACGGCTATCGCCGAACTCTTTTCCTACACCAAGGAACATACCACTCAACCAACCACCAAGAATACAAGGTGTTGGCTCGGTTGTTGTGTGTGCGAGAATAGCACTCACTACAAAAGCACAAAGTAGGCAAGCCACGATGTGCAGTGCGTCAGTAAATTCAAATTTCTTCATACTATTCGTTATTTTTAGATTGTTCTTCTGCCATTCGTTCTTGCTCTGCCTTGATTTGGTCGGCTTCTTCGATAGTTATATCTTTCCAATTACTTTCATCGTCATTCACTGCAAGAATTGCATAATCGGTAAATATACGATTTTGTATCTCTACATCACCTGCTTGTGTCAATAGACAACCCTTTTCGGGGTAGACGTAATTCAATTTGACTTCTTTTGTTTTTATTTCCATATCTCTATTTGTTTTAATTGTTGTTAATCTATGCGATTGTAAATCCCTTTGCACTTATTTGTGCTATCTCTTCCTCGGTCAGCAATGCCTTTGTATTGGCATGTAACTTGATTGTCGCAGTAGACATTCCATTGCTTGCTCTATCGTATGAATAGGTAATAAGGCTATCAATTAGGGATTGTCGGTTTTCTTCGCTACCAGTTCCCCAAACAAACATTTGGGAAAAGTCATGTGTAACCAAAGATGACATACCTAAATTATAAAATTTAGCGAATACTATAGAAGAATTGTTATAAGCGAACTGATGGGCAGTCACCTTATCTAAATATAGACCCTCAATTCTGCGTAAGTTATCACAAGAACGAGTCATTTGCTGCATATTTGTCACATTCCTCGTGTCGAGTTGTGGAATGAAAGATAAGGAAGTGCAATTACAGAATGTTTGGCTCATATTTGTCACATTCCTCGTGTCGAGTTGTGGAATGAAAGATAAGGAAGTGCAATTATAGAATGTTTGGCTCATATTTGTCACATTCCTCGTGTCTAATTGTGGAATAGTAGATAAGGCAACACATCCATAGAACATGTTTGCAAGACTTGTATATTTAGAAATATCAACCATTGGAGCAAACACTAATTGTTTATTCTCCCTAAACATTTGTACTGTACTCCCATCGGGATTCCACCCTTTAGCAAGTTCGTAAGAATAGTCAATTGCATTTTTTATACCACCATCATTCTCATCGGTGTAACCTATCTTGGCAAACCAACCTTCCTCATAATTCATATCGGTAATCTTTTGTGCCATATCCACGAAAGATTCATCATTGTTGGTGGGGTATCTTCTATCAGTTAAAGCCTTTGCGATTACTTTTTTACCACTCGCCATTTCATTGAACACCCAATAGGTGCTTGCATAAAAATCTTCCGAGCCGACACCTGCCACTACACCTGTGTCAACATATACACCTTGCTCATTATCCCACACCAACCAAGTATTCGTGTCGGGATTGATAATGGGTGCTACCCCACTATCACCTTTCAATATGGTGAGTTCTTTCCACACACCATCTTTGTCTTTATATTTTATTATTGCCATATATTATAATTTTATATCATTTCCTTTGGTAAATTCTCCACCACCCTCATTGGTATAAAATGTTTTTGATACCACATCTAACATTCCTATTTTAAGGGTAGTCTTGTTATAGCAAGGAATGAGATTGATTATATCTTCACCATTTTTAGTGCATTTCCAATGGTAGATAGCTACTGAACAAGTACGAATCACATTGCCTCTGTCAGTACCAAACATCCTTACTCGCAATGAATCATCAAACACACCCCAGCCATTTGCATTGCCAGCATAATAACTACCAGTAGCCAACACACCATCAATGTATGCACCACTTTTATCATATAGGTACTCGTGTGCATTGTAGTCGGCTTTCATATTTTCAACCTTTAATCCCGATGCTCCGTAGTTTACGGCAAAGTTGTTTCCACTCCATCCTGCACCTTGTTCCAAACGATTATTACCACTTATAGCACCAAATGTATTTACATCAGACAAACTATCATAGTATTGTACCTTAAATGCTACCTCGCAATCAGCATAGTTAAACATAGGCAAATAGAAATATTCCTTGCCATTGCCTTTGATGTATTCCACTGCTTGATACTTGCTTGGCAATCCACTACCACCTTGTTGCATCATCAATCTTCTGCGAAAACTACTCATTGCTTGCACCTCCCATTACTGCGATATTATTGACTATGCTTACTTGATAAGTCATGTTGGGTTCTACCTCACTATCCCCTATCCACTTTATATTAGTAGGTAGGGATAATTTAGTAGAGTCGTTGCTTGTGAATTGAAACATATACTCATTGTATTTGCTTGCATCGGTGGCTTCTTCCAAGTTTACCACTATCTCATTCGCAGTTGGAAACACATAGAACTTGTTAGGCTTGATTGTGTAGGTTGATAGGGTTAATTCTTCGACCTTGACAATCGTATCGTTTACTATGTCCTTAACTTGCTCCTCGTTTTGGTAGTTTTGTTCGTTGATGTAGTTGATGCTATTTTCATTAATCATAGGAATAGCCTCATCACGAATATCACGACTTATCTCAATGATGCTTGGAGGAGTTTCCTCGGTTATATCTATCCAAATGCTATCATCATCACTTGGCTCGGTGCTACCGATATGGATACCTCCACCACCACCTACCTCAATACTTGAAATCTCACTACTGAAATCTTGTGGATTGATAAGGTCGGTTGTGCCTTTCTTCTCACGAATAGCATCTGCTACATCGGTAAGAAAATCTTGTATGTTATTATCTTTAGCCATATCACACCTCCGTATTTAGTACATATCTCACGGCATTGGCAATAGCAACTTCGATTTCATTTATGCTATTTCCCAAACTTGTTGCACTATTGGCGATTGCAGATGCACCTTGATTGATACCCTCTACTGCACCATCAATGCTTGACACACTCGCTTTTAGGTCAGCAATGCTACCACCTATCGTTTCAGCACTATCTGCTAATGATGTAGCACTCGCTTGCACCTTGTTCGCAGTTTCTACTGCATTGGGTAGTTGCGATGCAAGTTGATAGTATTCCTCTTGCGAACCTTGATAGCCACCCAATTGTGCAATGCGATAGACACTATCATACAAGTAAGGTAGCATTATCTCTACCTCTATCGGTGATGGTGTGTCACCACCATCGGCAACAAGTTCAATAGCAAAACTCAAAGGAGATACTATAAGTTGTGTGCCGTCGGGATAGATGGCATTGGGTATCTTTGCC
>JAFOYQ010000142.1 GCA_017424575.1 Muribaculaceae bacterium | reverse complement strand
AATCACATGTGCATTGATTGCCGGCTGTTCATTGCAATCTATTGCACAAAATTACACAAATGGTGTTTATGTCCTCAACGAAGACTGGTATGGACATAATAATAGTACTTTAAACTTCTGGAATCCTGAAACAGAGACTATCGACTATCTCATCATGCAAATGGCCAACAATTATGAGTATTCACTCGGTTGTACATCACAATATGGCCAACTTTATGGCGATTTTATCGTAATTACAGGCAAACAAGACAAAGACCCAGGCGAACCAGGCGATATGAAGTCGGGACGCGTTGCAATTTTGCATAAGAACACCCTTAAACCTGTTGGCGATGAAGTTCACCCACTAATTTCAGTTAATGAAAGAGATAAATCTGACGCTGATGGTCGTGGAGTGTGTTTTGTTGATAATAAAAAATTTTATGTGGGTACATCAAATGGTATATATGTATTCAAGTGGGACGAACAAGGCAAAATCTTTACTTGGGATTCTGAAAAACCTATTGCTGGCACTGAAAATAATTTGATTACGGGCGACGAAGTAAGCAATGCCGATGGCCTTGGTCCTTTATACCAAAACCAAATAGGAATGATGCTCCGCACTCAAGATTATGTATTTGCTATTAAACAAGACTTAGGAGTGCTCGTCATCAACCCTGAAACCGATGAAATAATCACAATTATTGAAGGTTGTTTTTCAACCATGGCGCAAAGCAAAGATGGAGATATATGGGTAGGCGTAAACTATCAAGAAGAAGGGAATGAAGATAATCTTAATTATCCCTACGGCTGGAATGGTGATGCGTGGAATGGCTCACAACTCATGTGTATTGACCAATATACTCTCGAAACAAAAAAAGTGCGCATTGATACAGGAGGCATCCCCCAATCATGGTATGCTTGGACAGCCGGTTCGTTGACTGCTAGTGAGACCGAAAATGCGCTTTACTTCGTGTATACCGACCCAAGCCTTGGTCAAATCAACTGGTTTAGAAACTGTGTATTATATCGTTTTAATATTGATGCCATAGATTGGAATAATATAGACCTCACAAACCCCGATGAAGCATACGCCGAAGGTGCTTGCGAAGAAATCTATGACAGTTCATTTGATGATTTATATTTTTATGGTGGCGCTCTCCAATGCAACCCCAAAGACGGCAATCTTTATGCGTCGTTTTATGTAGGCGAAAACATTGCCACCCAAGAATGGATTTATGCCATTTTAAACCCTGAAGGGGAAATGATTCAATATCAAGAACCTATTAAACGCTATTGGTATCCAGCAATGTTTATTTTCCCCGATAATGAGGCTCCTATAGTTGAAGACTTTGATGATATTACTATTGAAGACTCGAATTCAGTAGAAATTACTCTTGCCGACAAAGTAACCGACAATGATTCGCGCAATGCGGCTATCGTGAAGAGCGTAAGCAATGTTTCAGATGAATCAATCGTTAAAGCCGAAATCATCAAAGGCAATTTGGTGCTAACTCCATTAAAAAAGGGCAAAACAACTGTAGAAGTAGCTTTTAATTCTAATGGCAAAGTAGTAACCCAAAAAGTAAATATATCAGTTACTGCCAATACTAGTTCGGTTGACATTATTGATGTTGAACGAGCAAATGTTTTTGCTGTATCAGGCAACATTATGGTTACTGGCATCGACACACCTCAACAAGTAGAAATTTT
>JAFOYQ010000141.1 GCA_017424575.1 Muribaculaceae bacterium | reverse complement strand
AGTATAAATTGGAGATCGAATTAGAAAACGAGCGAGAACAAGAACGATTGTATAACGAATTAACCGCAAAAGGATACGTATGCCGAGTTTTGACATTATAAGAGAATCACGCCCAAACGATTCGTTTAGGGTTAAATCAATTATTGGTACTTACGACATACAACAACAATCCGTTACTGAACAATTTACGGGAGAAATAAATCTCCCAGATAATTGGAATGTAGGTTTAATAGTTGGTCGTTCGGGAAGTGGTAAAACGACAATTGCAAGAGAATTGTTTGAAGCTAATATCATTGATAAATTTGATTATAAAAGCGAAAGTTTGCTTGATGATATGCCGAAGAATTGTTCTACTGCAGAAATATGTGCAGCACTTACATCGGTTGGGTTTGCCACACCACCGTCGTGGTTGAAGCCATATGCTGTATTGTCTAATGGAGAAAAAATGCGTTGCGATATTGCACGAGCAATGCTTGAAAATAATGATATGTTCGTGTTTGATGAATTTACATCAGTTGTTGATAGAAATATTGCTCAAATCGCATCTCTCGCTATACAAAAAGCAATACGAAGAAATAACAAAAGATTTATTGCTGTTACTTGTCACTATGATGTACAAGATTGGCTGATGCCCGATTGGGTATTTAATACCGATGATATGACTTTTCAACTGTTAGACGTTGAAGAGCAAAAAAAAAATAGACCAAAGCTGTCAATCGACATATTCGAAACCTCACGAAAAGAATACTATTGGAAAGTATTTAGGAAACATCATTATTTAAGTCACTCATTCAACAAAGCTGCACGAGTATTCATTGCAACGTGCAATGGTTCGTTATGTGGATTGTGTGCTGCATTGCCATTCCCTCACCCAATGAAGAAAAACACATGGAAAGAACATCGAAGTGTTATTATTCCCGATTATCAATGAATTGGAATCGGTACACGATTTACCGATTATGTTGCAGATATATTCAAACGTGAGGGTAAAAATTACATAAGCACAACGAGCAACCCTGCAATGATACACTCCCGCATAAACAATCCGAAATGGGTTGCGACACGCAAAGGTCGTTGTAGTAGTGGTAGTGGTAGTGGTATAATGCAGAATAAACATATCAAAGGTTCAACATCGTGCAATCGTATAACGATGAGTTTTGAATATATAGGAGATAAAAAATGACAAATTTATTATACAAACGCAGACAAAGTCAATTATTACGAATGGATATTGAAGCACCGCTGTACAAGCGAGGATACTCCATTCGTGCCATAGCAGATGAGGTAAAAGCTCGTTTGGATTTACCTACGCTGTCAACTCGCACTGTACACAAAGATATAAAATTGCTCCTTGCCGAATGGAAAGAATACCGTATAGCTAACATTGATGAATCAATACAATTGGAGTTAGAACGCATCGATGAAGTGGTTAGGGAAGCGTGGGAAGCGTGGGATAAAAGCAAAACCGATTATCAAAAGAAACGAGCAAAACAAAAAGGAATACCCGGCGAGAATAATAGCTCCGATGCAGTTATAACCATATCAAAGGAGCTACAAAGTGAAGAAGTGATAAATTATGGCGACCCTCGTTATCTTGAAGTTATACACAAGAATCTCGCTGAACGCAGGAAATTGCTTGGATTGTATTCTCCCGAAAAAAGAGAACTAACAGGCAAAGATGGAAGCAACCTAATACCGCAACAGTTATCAGTTGAAGAGGCTAAATCTCTAATCAACCATTTAGAGAATGAATATTAACAGCAGTAACATATCTAACGACGATGTAATAAGAGCATGGGTGTTGAGCGACACTCTTAATTTTACACGATATTTCTTCTCTCAACTCAATGCAGGGAAGAAATTTGTTATTGGTAGGCATCACAGAATGATATGCGATAAGCTCAACGCAGTATTGCGAGGAGAAATAAAGAAACTCATCATCAACATTGCACCTCGTTACTCCAAGACCGAAATTGCTGTTAAGAACTTCATCGCAATGGGGTTAGCACTCAATCCCATATCTCGCTTTATACATCTCTCCTACTCGGGCAACCTTGCACAAGACAACAGCATTGCGATTAAAGATATTATCAACACCGAAGAATATCAACGATTATTCACTACTCGCATAAAGCAAGGTAGCGACACCAAGAGCCGATGGGATACCACAGAGGGAGGTGGAGTGTATGCAACATCTACACTCGGACAGGTAACAGGATTTGGAGCTGGAGCTGTTGGCGAAGAACAATTCTCGGGAGCAATCATCATAGACGATCCAATTAAGCCTGAAGATGCGTTAAGCGACATTGAGCGAGAAAAGGTTAACCGAAGATTTGAAACAACGATACGCAACCGCGTAAACTCGCGAGATACACCAATTATCGTTATTATGCAACGACTACATGAGAATGACCTGTGTGGTTATCTGCAATCAATCGAGGGGGACAATTGGGAAGTGTTGAGCATACCTTGCATACAAGCCGATGAGAATGGCAACGAGTGTGCATTGTGGGAGTTTAAGCATTCGCTTGAAGAGCTACGAATGATAGAAGCAGCTAACTCGTTTGTGTTT
>JAFOYQ010000140.1 GCA_017424575.1 Muribaculaceae bacterium | reverse complement strand
TTGCTATTTTTATTTATGCAACCATAGTATCATGTGGTTCAAGCAACAACTCCAAAGAAAATGAAGCAAGTGATTCTACCGCTATAGACTCTGTCGTAGAGGTTGTTACTCCCCATCACCCCGACACAGTATTCGAGTCGGTAAAAAAACTCAAAACCATAAAAGTTGACACATTCCTCAGCGAAGTGCCTGGAATGCTTGAAAACTTTGACAATCAGTATGACTCTATCGATGGTATTCTCACTTTTCGTGGAGCTCCCACTCGCGAAACTCCTTTTGCTGGAAAGATTACCGGCACACCATCTGTAGTAACAGTTGATTGGGAATTTAATACTGGTTCGGGAGTTACATCACGTTGGGGAGGAGGCTCTGGCTGGACTGGGCAACCACTTTATGTTAACTGGACCGACGAACAAGCAGCACGCATTAAGAAAGAAGCAAAAGATTTTATTACTGCCGATTTTGACAACAAAGAAATCATCATCAGTTCGCTTGCAGGACAGGTGTTTTTTATAAATTTTGAAACAGGAAAGGCTTCGCGCAAACCATATCTCGTTCACAACCCTATTAAGGGCACTGCATCAATACACCCATCGATGAATGGGAATATCTTTGTGGGACAAGGCATTCCCGATTCAAAACCATTTGGGGCATTGGTGTTCAATCTTTACAACCACAAAGAGGTATCATTCTTCAAAGAGGACCGAAATGCTTGGCGTGCATGGGGTGCCTATGACTCATCGCCTATCGCAATAGGACAATTTGTATTCCGTCCTGGAGAAAATGGAACAGTGTACAAACTTTATTGCAATGGCGATAATGTAGAATTACACTCAACTCTTCGCTATCGCAATGGCGTGGGTGGCGGTGGTATCGAATCGTCAATAGCAGTGCACCGCAACTATGGCTATGTAGCCGACAATGAAGGGTTTGTAATATGCATCAACCTCAACAGCATGCAACCAGTGTGGGTATATCGCAATCACGACGACACCGATGCAACAATAGTTGTAGTTGAAGAGAACGGCATTCCAATGGTATATACTGGCTGTGAGATTGACTCACAAGGTGGCGAGGGCTTTTCATGGTTTACCAAACTCAATGGCCTTAATGGCGAAGAGGTGTGGAGCACTCAAATCGATGGTCGCTGCATAGGAGGTGAAAAGAAAATTGAGGGTGGTATGTTCTCTACTCCACTTGTTGGTCATGGCGACTGCGAAGGTATGATTTTCTCTAATTTCTGTTTGCACAAATCGGGAAGAAATGGTGAATTTGTTGCCTTTGATTGCAAAACTGGTAACACTATTTATCGCCAACCATTAAAATGTTATTCATGGACCTCTCCTATCGCTCTTTACAACGAAAAGAATGAAATGTTTATCTTCACTGGCGATACTTGGGGCAATGTGTATCTATTTCGTGGCAAAACTGGCGAAATGCTCTATACAGCGCATATAGGTAGCAACTTCGAATCATCACCAATCATCATTGGAAACAAAGTGGTGTGCGGCTCTCGTGGCACAAAAATCTATAAAATGTCAATTGAATAATAGTTAGCAAGATGAGAAAATATATATTACTTATTATCGTAGCTATTTTGTGCTCAACAATAAGTGTTGACGCAAAACTCACAGCAATGAGAGGTAAGGTAAAAGATAGTTATAACTTCTGGTTTTTTGAGCCCGATTTCAAGACTAAATCCCACGTAAATCCCGAAGTTATAGATACAACCACAGCAACCTCCGATTCACTCTCTGCCGAGGAAATCATTGCTCGCGAGATGATGAATGAAAATATTGTTGCAACCGACTCCACTGCAAATGTAGATAGCGTATCAAACCTCAAACCTCTTGTAATATTCCTTCACGGGCGTAGCCTTTGTGGTAACGACCTCAATAAAGTGTTACGCTACGGCACAATTGATGCCGTACAAGGTGGTAGAAAGATTGATGCATACATCATTGCGCCACAAAATCCTGGCACATTCTGGAATCCCGATAAGATTATGAGCATCGTTGATTGGGTTACTGAACGATATGCTGTTGACACTAATCGCATCTATGTACTTGGAATGAGTCTTGGTGGTTATGGCACTATCGATTTGACAGCAGCCTACCCCGATCGCATTGCTGCGGCTATGGCATTGTGTGGAGGTGGCTCGGCAAAGGATTTAAGTGGACTAAATCAAGTGCCATTGTGGATAATCCATGGCACAGCCGACCGTGCAGTATCGGTAAATGAATCTCGCAAAGTAAAGAATTTGATGAAGTCGGCAGGAGAAACTCCACTCCTACGCTACGATGAATGGGCGGGAGTAAATCACGGAGCATTAGCACGCTTATTCTACTTAAATTCAACCTACGAATGGCTCTTTAAGCACACCCTCAACAATCGTGCTGTGGACAAGAGTGTTTCCATTACTCAAGCCGATACTAAGAGTGCTTATAAAGGATTCAAACATCGCTCATCGTCAAAAGGAAAATCGGCTAAAAACAAGAAAAAGTCTTCAAAGAAGAAAACTAAAAAGTCATCAAAAAAGAAATCAAAGAAATAAGGAGATATTCAATTAATAAAGGGACACGGTAGAGCCATGTCCCTTTATTGTTAACCTATGATATTCTCTACTTATTTTATTATCCTTTCAACATTACCACTGTGAGTGTGCGGCCAGAGTTGATGCCGAGTCGGCGGGCTGAGAAGAATTGTGTGGGGTTGCATCGCGAGCAGTGTGTAGGTAAGGAAATATTTGAATCGGGCACGCCTGCTTCGATTAATGATTTACGGCACGCTTGTGGGAGATCGATATGACTTTTTGCACCATACGTTCTCAGTATTATCTGTGGTGTATTAAATCCATGAACTACAAATTGTTCCACCACTTCATCGCCCACTTCAAAACAATCGCCACATATACAGGGACCCATTGCTACTTTTATGTGCAATGGATTAGCACCACACTCCACCATTTTAGCTATTGTTGCCGATGCAATTTTGCCTACTGTTCCTTTCCAACCCGAATGTGTAACGGAAATAACACCTGCCTCCTCATCAACCATTACAATGGGAACACAATCAGCAGTATTTATAGCAAGTGCTACATTGGGCAATGTGGTTACGAGTGCGTCAATATTTTCCAACTTATTCACATCAAATGGGACGGCATCAATCACTGCGACATTGAGCGAATGGGTTTGACGTGGTATTATCAAATTTTCAAGAGGTATTTGGAGCATGTTGCACAACTGCTCACGGCAGGCAGCAACATGTGCCATATCATCGCCAGTATAATGGCATGCATTAAAACCACTATAATTGTCGCTATCAACAACACACCCCCGGCATGTGCTCATTGACACAATGCCGGGGAGTGCTAAAAGATTGATATAAGATATATCACTATTTGGTGTCATCTTCTTCGTATTCCACCCAGTCGTATTCAATATCTTCGCCCCAATCATCACCTTCGTAGAAGAATTCTTCATCTTCTTCATCGATTTCCATTGGCTCGTTTTCAAAGATAAACTCATCTTCTTCACGCACACGATGATGACCATCGAGAGGACGGTGAGTGATTGTTGTCGGTTCAATGCGGTTACTTTCATCGGTAATTGCGTCCCACAAAAGGTCTTTTAACTCTGTTACTCCTTGACCTGTAACCGACGATAAGAATACATAAGGAATACCTTCGGGGAGTTCTTTTGCCATTTCAGCCATGAGTTCTTCATCAAGCATATCGCTTTTTGATATAGCAAGCACACGATGTTTATCCTCCAACTCGGGGTTGAATTTAATCAACTCATCGAGAAGGATTTCATACTCGCGCTTGATATCTTCGGCATCGGCTGGCACCATAAATAACAATACGGCGTTGCGCTCGATATGACGAAGGAATCGCAAACCAAGACCTTTACCTTCGCTTGCGCCTTCTATGATACCAGGGATATCGGCCATAACAAACGAACGATTATCGCGATATGACACGATGCCAAGTTGTGGTTCCATTGTGGTAAATGGATAATCGGCAATTTTAGGGCGGGCCGCTGATAATGACGACAATAATGTTGATTTACCTGCATTAGGAAAACCTACTAAACCTACATCACCGAGCAATTTAAGTTCGAGAATTACCGATTTCTCGATTGCTGGTTCGCCTGGTTGAGCATATCGAGGAGTGCGATTGGTAGCACTCTTAAAGTGCCAGTTACCAAGACCACCTTTACCCCCACGCAACAAGTTGATTTCTTCATCATGCTCAGTTACTTCGCATAGATATTCTCCAGTTTCGGCATCAAAAACAACTGTTCCGCATGGTACTTCGATAGTAATATCTTCGCCATCTTTACCAAAACTTCTACCTCCCGAACCACTTTGTCCGTTGCCAGCAAAAATGTGGCGGCGGTAGCGCAATGGTAAGAGTGTCCACATATTTTTATTCCCTTTGAGAATAATGTGACCACCACGACCACCATCACCCCCATCAGGACCACCTTTGGGTACATATTTTGCACGATAAAAGTGTCGAGAGCCGGCTCCACCTTTTCCCGAACGACATAAAATCTTAACGTAGTCAATAAAATTTGAATCTGCCATAGTAAATAGATGTTTTTCGTTATTTAATTAAATCATTATGGTGGCGCATAAGATCTTGGGCTTGTTTGAAGTCGTTTGGCGAGCCCACGTCAATCCATGTGCCATTAATTGGATAATAAGTAACCTTCAATCCCTTATTAATAGCCTGCTCTATTAAATCGGTTGCATCAGTGCGACTATCACAGGGCACCGTGTCGAGCAATTCGTTGGAGAAGATATAGATGCCGGCATTAGCATAATAAGAGTAAGAGGGTTTTTCTTCAATACCTTTTACTGTTGCGCCGTCGGTTGTCAATATGGCGTATGGCACCGACACTACATAAGGAATTGCGGCGATTGTCACATCGGCTTGTTCCTCTATGTGACGCATATACATCTCTTCAAAAGAGATTGTTGTCAACAAGTCAGAATTCATTACAAGGGTGTTTCCACCTTTTTTGCGCTCAACCAATGACGCTGCACCAATAGTGCCTAATGGCAATGTCTCAGTAACGCATTTCACATTCACGCCAGCCACAGGAGTGCTAAAATGGGCATGAATTTGATCGGCAAGATATCGAGTGGTAACAGTAATATCGGTAACCCCAACCGATGCTAATGCTTCAACATTGTAGTCGATAATTGCTTTACCCCCAATTTTTAATAATGGTTTAGGAGTATCGAGTGTCAATGGTCGAAGTCGCTCCCCTTTGCCACCAGCCATCAATATTGCACTAAGCGGAAGTACTGCTTTAGTAACAGTGAGGTCGTATATTGTTTTGATTGTACCATCGGCATTGAGATGAGGCAAAATTCCCACACCATTCAATCGGCAACGGCGCATCATTTTTACATCAACATCGTCGGTTTTAATTGCCTTAAATTCGCGATGCATCGCATCTTCTACAGCAGCTGAAAGGGATACTCCAGCAAGCAATGCACGACGCACATCACCATCAGTGAGCGTGCCAGTCATAACCCCATTAGAGTCAACACATAGCAACACCATCTGCTTGCCCGACAATTGATTGAGCCGATTAAGAGCATCAAGCAATGTTGATTTTTCGTTAATTATATACTGATTCATATCCATAGATATTACTTTTTCTTATTTGTTAACTCAGCCATCACCACCTCAGCAATAGCCCAATCCATAGGAGTATCAAGGTCAACACTACGCAAGCGAGGCATTTCGCAAGGTACTTTGCGTGAAAATTGTCCCATAGGCATATCACGCAATGACTTTGGATTAATCACATAAACTGCGCCATTATATTCCCACACTTGTGGGGCATCTTGGCGACGAGTATATTGCCCATCCCCCTTACACACTTGCAGATAGCCAGTTTTGGGATTCCCTTCAAAACAGTTGTAATAGGGATTAGCAGAGGCTTCTACAACGCTTACTACCATATCAATATCGGGACTATATAGAGATAGGCATGCCTCAACATCTTCAACCGTTCTCAATGGCGATGTTGGCTGCAAAAGCACTACTTTGTCATATTTTATGCCATGAGCATCGGCATAGTCCATCGCATCAATAATTACTTCACGCGAACCAGCAGTGTCGGTTGCCAAATGTTCGGGACGCATGTATTCAACAGGCAAACCAGTTTGGCGTGCAACCTCTGCAATTTCTGCATCGTCGGTCGACACAATGATGTGTGCATCATCGGCCAATTGTCGTGCTACGGCAATTGAATAGTGAATAAGAGGAATACCTCCAAGCAATTTAATATTCTTGCGAGGAATGCCTTTACTCCCACCACGAGCTGGAATTATATATAGCGAGTTATCTTTCATTTCAAGTCATAAAAAGTTTTTCTACGCAAATCTTCGAGAGGAGTAGTTGCAATTGCCTCAACAATAAGTTGCAATGTATTTTCTTTGCAATAGGGATTCTGAGCATATTTTGCTTTCTCTCTACCAGCATCACTTAATGCGTATCTTATTGCCTCAACAATACTCTCTTTATCGTCGGCACAATGTATTACCGATTCGCTTGCCATGCGACCTTGCTGACGCATGCCAATATTAACAGTTGGAATCCCCATAGATGGCACCTCTATAATGCCACTTGAAGAATTTCCAACAACAACGTCAACATAGTGCAATGCTGAGATATATCGCAATAGTCCCAACGATGGCTTAACCATTACTCGCCCTTGATTATTAGACGCATACTCTTCAATCAAATCTATAATCACACGACCTTGCGCATCATTATTGGGGTATGTTATAATAACCTTATTGGTGAATTCGTCAAGAGCTTCCAACAAAGCCTTACAGCGCGTTGCAACATCTTCATCGTCGAGAGTAGCGGGATGATAGGTCACAAGCAATGTGCCAGGAGTAATTTCAAAATCGAGCGAAGCATTTAGCTCAGCAAGATCCATCGGGGTAATATTCGCAATATTGTACACCCCTATTGCTCCAGTGTTAATTACCGTTTCGGGATGCTCTCCCATCTGAATTACTCTATTTCTATACTCTTCTGTAGCGGTCAAATGTAGCGATGATAGTTTAGTAATAGCATGACGAATACTATCGTCAATAGCACCTTCAGAGATTTCTCCACCATGAAGATGTATGATAGGAATACGCATCACGGTTGCCACACTCGCGACTGACAGCATTTCATATCTATCGCCAAGAATAACGATTAAGTCGGGAGCAAGTAGAGCAAAAGCATCAGCCATTCCCTCTGCACATTTTGCCATTGCTTTAGCAGTTGATACACACGAATCATCATCAACCATCATTGGAACTTGAGCATTTACCTCAAATCCCATGGCAAAAATATCATCAATTGTATGACCATAGCGAGCATCAAGATGCATATTGGTCGCAATAATTTGCAACTCTACATCCTGGCGCAACTTTAGTTGCTGAGCGATACTACTCAACAATCCCCACTCAGCACGAGTGCCTGTCACTATGCATACTTTTCGTTTCATATACACCATAAAACAAATAAACACAACCCACGCAAGGTCGTAATTATCTATATATTTTACAAATATACAACAATTATCCTACATAAATGCTTCGCCATTATAAAAAAAAGAAGAGTCTATTTTGAAAAAACTTTGGATTGCATACTTTTTGCACGCATTACAAGCGATTATACCCCATTGATTTACAATAAATCAATTCTATTTTCATCTATATATCTATTTATATCATAGTTATATATTATTAGCATTATAATATTATTATTCAATATTTTATATTTTAATAATTAATATATATATCTATATTTTATCTATATTTATACCATAGATACTACCATAAAAAGTAAATTTGCCGGTGTAAAATAATTCATTGACCTAAAAAAACGGATTTAATCTATAATGAACATTAAGATTTAATTGCAAAATAATAATTTTTAGGGTTAGTATTTAATGTTAGGTTTGGGTACGAAATAGTACCATATTGGTAATAAAAAATTGATAATCGTGTTTTATGTTAGGTTTGTTTAACTTGAATAACAACCAAGTACAAAAATAAGACCACCTTGTGAAAGGCGGTCTTATTGTTTTATACGGCTTAATATTATTTACATTCCGACAAACTGCGTCGCGTGAAAGCATCGATAAAGCTTCCAGGAGTAGAGTTATATATATTCACCCCTTTATGCATAGCATATCTCTGAATTGAATGATATGACTTAAATGCAACGTGAAAGCTATGAATGATTTGATGCAACGGATATTTTAAGTAATCAACTTTGATGCGTTGCTCCTCTTTTTCATCTTCTTTATAAAAATGTGGTTGGATTGAAACTACCTCATTGTTTTCATTAACCGATAAGGTCTTTGTCCATGAGTGATCGGCACCAGTAATATAAACATTACCATAGCCCATCTTCATAGCAACCATAATAGAAGGAATAAGCACATTGCGAGGGCGAGGCATTCCCCTACCCGATGAATAAGCCCAATTCTCGAGCCATTCATACCCTTCAACAGCCAAAAAATTAAAATATTCAATCTTTATGTAGGGATTCTCAATAGCAAACCCATATTTCCTAGCCTCAAATGGGAGGAATAAAGTCATTTGCCAATCCACAGCCATGAGATTATCTTTTAGTTTGGCAACATTCGCATCGCTAACATTTACAAAGAAATGAGGATCAGCAAGTAGATAATAACGTGGGGACAAATCTCTAAATTGGGGAGCATTAGCAGCAAAATTTACCGCTAATGTAGGGACTTCACGAAGCAGGTTACCATATTGCGCTATAGTTTCATTGAGAGACGGTCCATTCCCCATAATTATCATTGAATCAGCACTCGTTGCCACAGTAGAAATTGTTGACGATTTTGATTTAATCGCCAATTTAATGAGGCTCTTAATAGAGCTCCCTGCATTTTCCAACACTGAGATTATTTTTTTAGAGGCTGTTTTCGTCATAGTTATGTGTTCGCAAATACTCGGTTACACTATTTGGCGTCCAATCTATTACGCTCGTAATAGCATCGCTATTAAATGTGAGTGTTTGTGTAAGATGTTCTAACTTTTTGGTATTCAAAGGTGATTTTTCGCCTAAGAAATCACCTATTCGAGCAAGTAATTTAGCTCGTTTTGCCGAGATTGTATAAATACGTTTATCGCCCATACGATATGCCAAAGCTTCAGCTAAGTCATGCACGGTAGGGCTTACTCCGTCACACACATTATATGTACCACCCACTGGCGCAATTTTTCGCACCACAGCCGACACATCGCTTGCGTGTACGACACTTCGACGAGCATCATTCCCTTGAATATGGTAATAATATCCTCTATAAATACCATTTACCATTGAACGCACCATCCCTTTCATGCGAGTACCAACAATTAATGGAGGGCGGATAATTGACAACTTAACAGAGTGCTTTTCACACCATTGATGAAGAAACTGCTCTGCCTTATATTTTGAGATTCCGTATTCGGTAATCGGATTGGCCGTTGTAGATTCATCATAATCTACACCTTCCTCTTTGCCATATACTTGAACCGATGAGATAAACACCATTTCTTGAGGGGGATTTGCATCTAACCCCTTACAAAGATTTATTGTACCTTGATAGTTTACAGCATCAGCCATTTGTGAACGAGCATCGCCAGCAGCATGAACTACCACATCAAATCGACGTTGAAAACGAGGCACCGATGACGACAAATCGCACACAACCTCGTTGCGTGGATTCAACCCCAAGGTCGTAACATCGCAATCAGAAAACTCATGACACAAATAGCGTCCTAAGAAGCCACATGAGCCAGTAATTAATACTATTTTAGATGCTGTTTCCGTAATCTATCTATTTTTTTGTGTTTTGAAAGTGTAAAGATACCTCTTTATGAGCAAATACACACTAACTTTACACGAATTTTCTTTCAACGCACGATATTTTTCTCGATTATTGGTAAAAATGCGATGATATAATTGCGTTGACAATCCACCAATAGTCATCGTTACCATATCTAATGGAAGATACTTGCCATATAATCTATTGACAATCATCAATCGCAAAAACATGTCAAAATCGGCACCAATAAGATAGTCTTCTTTATAAAAACCATACTTATCAAATAATTCACGACGCATATACAATGAAGGGTGTGGCGGAGCAATTCCTTGCAACAACTTTTCAGGAGTAAAATCGGCTGCAGAATAATATCTCACTACCTTTTCACTACCCACATGAGTGTACTTTACATCGCCATATATAAATGGGATATCTCTTTCCACCATTACCTTTGCCACTTGCTCAACTATTGTTGACGATGAAAATGTATCATTGCCATGCAACAATCCAACTACCTCTCCAGTCGCCAATCTCACACCTTTATTTATGGCATTATATACCCCACTATCGGATTCGCTTAAATATTTAATTTTATCAGGATAGCGTGATGTATAATCCTTAATAACATCCAACGAACCATCATCGCTTGCACCATCAATGATGATGTATTCAATATTTTGATACGATTGAGATATTACACTTTCAATTGTAGCTGCAATCGTAGCCTTATTATTGCGTGTTACTGTAATAATTGAAATTTTCATAACGCAACTCCTTTCTGCACTATATACCCAGCAATCAATCCAACAAATAAGAGCAATGCATATATTCCAAACCACCACTTGAGTTGTATTTTGTTAAACTCGCGCCACTTTGCAACAACATATACTGCACATGGCACAAGAATAGGCAACATTGGCAATGCATATCGCGACACTGTTCCTGCGAATAAGAATGCTGGCACAAGCCACATCAATCCACCCCACATTGTAAATCGAGCAAGAGTGCGAGGGGCTTTGCGCATGTGGCACACTACGAAATATAATATCAGTCCACCCACCAAATACCAAGGGTAAGAGTTGTGTGCATAAGCAAGCGAATAACCAAACTGTATATCATCGCAAAATCCCCAAGGTAGAGGAATGAGATATTGGACGGCCGCCGACATGGGCAAGAAAAGTACTTTCTTCCACCATGGAAAATCGAAATAACCGTCAACGATAGCATTATAAGTGCGATGGTCAAGATTATCAAGAAAGAATGAATTATTTAAGCCATACCCCGACATTATTTTCGATGCAATTTCAGATGCTTCGCTATATGACGAATAAAGCCAAGCAGAAACACCAATCCAACAAGCAACAGTTATCACTAACATTGTAGAAGCCTTTATGATGCACCACTTATTCCATCGCAACAGTATTGCTACGCCCACAATAGGCATTATTAGATAGTTAGTACGCAACATTGCCACTAAAACAGCCCCAATAAAAAACAATACTACGTCAATCCATTTAGGCAGAGATGTTTCATTTTGCGATATTAATGAAAAGCCAATCAAAGAAAATGCGAATATAACACCAGCTTCTTTAAGCAACAATGTGCCCGAGTTTAGAAAATAGCACACCGATGCTGTCATAATCATTGCACACGATGCAATCCATTGCCCCGACTTAGAGGTAACGCCATGCAACAATCGCCATGCAATGCCTCCACTTACAATTATCGAGAATAACATGAGTAGCATATTTAACACCAATGGCGAAACAATTGTAATTCCTGTCAGTTGCCACACCCATGAGATTATCAGCCCATAACCATGACTTTTAAGTTCGCATGGCACACCATTGGCATCTCCCATTATACTTAACGCATCGTAGTAATAACGCCAAGCATCGGGATTGTGCAATAGTGGCAACTGGGTAGTTGCTCCAGAATAAGTAGTAAAATAATGAACATTTGCTATCACACCCACAGCGAGGATAGATGTTGATGCAAGCAAAGTCCACCACCCTACCTCACTCTTCCATGGAATATATTTATAGCAAATTGCGACAATAAACCACACCGCCAACATTGCCAACAAAGTCGGCACAACCGAAGCTCCCGGAAAGGCCAACAAAGCAAGCAACACCAACAATGCATACACGCATTGAGCGCCCAAAAAGACACATTTTTTAACACTCATAATGCAAAAATAGCAAATTTTGACCATTTTTTATGCATATTAGGCATAAAATATGTAAATTTGCGACATGAATCAAGAAACAACAATGAGAATTGATGTTGATGAAGTATTGCGCCAACGCCTTCCTCGACACTATAAGTATATACCTAAGTTCCTCATTCGTTGGGTAGAACGTACTATCTGCCAAGAACGAATGAACGAATTATTGGTGCATCTTGAAGGTAAAAAAGATGCCGAATTTTGTCGTAAGTTGATGAGTTTACTCAACATCACAGTCAATGTCAATGGTGAAGAAAAACTACCTTCGCCCGAAAATCGCAGAGTGGTTATCGTGTCAAATCATCCACTTGGTGGTCTTGATGGCATTGCCTACATCGACTATATTACTCGAGTATATGGAGGAAAAGTTAATTTTATTGTAAATGACATCCTCATGGTTCTCAAACCATTACATGGCGTATTTCTTCCAATTAACAAACATGGAAAGCAAAGTCGTCAATCATTCAAAGCAATAGAAGAGGCTTTTGCTGGAAACGATCCAATCATTATTTTCCCTGCAGGATTGGTTTCTCGTCGCAGCAAAGATGGTGGCATTGCCGATCTCCGTTGGCAAAAAATGTTTGTCAACAAATGCATTGAACACCAACGCGATGTAATTCCAATGTTCTTTGGAGGAGAAAATTCAGCATATTTCTATAACTTCGCAAAATGGCGTAAACGCATTGGTCTTAAGTTTAACATTGAGATGGTGTACCTACCACGCGAAATGTGTCAAAGCGAAAATGCAGTTTATTCAATTAATATCGGCGACACTATATCTTGGGAATCACTCAAACCTGCTGAAGGAAAGAATACCCAAGATGTTGCAGACCAAGTAAGAGAAATAGTATACAAGTTAAAACCCTAAATAATAGCATCAATTGATGCACATGAAATCGTATGGAACAAGAAATCATTGACGCAATACCATTAGAGTTAATCGAAGCAGAGCTTACCGAAGAACGCTTCTTGCGCGACACTAACAAAGGTGGCAACAAGATTTACATCGTAGATGCCTTTGATTCTCCCAACATCATGAAGGAAATTGGCCGCCTACGCGAAATAGCATTCCGCGCTGGAGGTGGTGGCACTGGAAAAGATTGCGACATAGACGAATATGACACAATGAATCCACCATGCAAACAACTTATTGTATGGGATCCAGACGCTCGCCTCATTTTAGGTGGTTATCGCTATATCGTAGGTAAAGATATTCAAATCGAAAATGGAGTGCCACGAATTGCAACATCTCACCTTTTCAATTTTTCTGAAGAGTTTATTAACGACTATCTCCCTTATACTCTTGAATTAGGTCGTTCTTTTGTTCGCCTTGAATACCAATCATCAAAAGCAGGTGCAAAAGCACTTTATGCACTCGACAACCTTTGGGATGGCCTTGGCGCACTCACCATTGTTCACCCTGAGCTCAAATATTATTTTGGCAAGGTAACAATGTATCCAAGTTACAATAGCAACTGTCGTAATATGATTTTGTATTTCATCCATAAATACTTCCATGATAATGACAACTTGGTGACTCCAATCAAACCATTGGAGACCAACACCGACATCGAAGCAATGGAAAAACTATTTGTGGGCGAAAACTACAAAGAGGACTACAAAATCCTTAATACTACAGTGCGCGAACACGGCATCAATATTCCACCATTAGTAAACGCTTATATGAATCTATCACCTTCAATGCGCATGTTTGGTACAGCCATCAACGATGTGTTTGGAGATGTTGAAGAGAGTGGAATTTTGATTACAATCGAAGATATCTTTGAAGACAAGCGCAAACGTCACATTGACACCTTTGTAGGTTAATCCTCGACGACACAACTTCTTCTCAATATAATAAATGGTGCAAAAAAATGCACCATTTATTTTTTTATTCAATCCAAATCACTAACTTTGCAACGAAATATTCGGGAAACATGTGAAAATCATGTACTGTCGCGCAACTGTGAACATTATCCCTCTTCATTAACATTGAGTGATAATAAAGTCAGATACCGAGGTGGTTGGAATTCCACCATTAGTCGCTTTCGCTTGAAAAGTGAGACTATGCGTACATATCTGATAGTTCACTCTCTTATAAGTGCTTTTATCAAAAAACTATCAATGCAGGTCAACCATTTTAGAGCAATAGCGAAAAATGATTGGCTTTTTTATTTATTAACCTTATTAAAATAGTTTTGAGATGAAAACATTTAGAGCATTACGTAATGGAGCTTTTATTGCTCTTTCTCTTTTTGCAACAACCAGTTGTGATGAAAATGCCGATAACTTAATTGTGTCATTTGATGAAAACCCCGAGGTGATTTATGATGCTAAAGGTTGTTGGAATGATGTCTATAACACTGCAGTAGGTGCTGTAAAATTTGATGAAGTTGCCTTTAGTCATCTAGCAACTGCTACAGATTGGGGCGGTTACGTATATTACGCGTGGTATGGATTTTGCCCATCAAAGTCAACTGATAATACTGACTACGCCGATGGTGATTGGACATCAAATCAATGGGGTTCAATAACAGGTGGTGGATTTGGAGGCGCTGGTGATGCCTATATCCTTGGTTGTTGGAATACTAGTGAAGATGTTGATGGAATACCTACTGCACCAGCCTGTAGTATATCTTATAAATGTGGTAAATTTAATCCACTGGAAGTCTATGTAACCAACAGTGCATGGGGCTATTATGCCATGAAAAATGGTTCTGCTTTCAATAAGAAATTTGGCGACTCAGATTGGTGCATACTTCACATTTACGGCATGAGGAATGGTAAAATCACAGGTCAAGTTGATGTAGAATTAGCCGATGGAACAAATATTCTAAACAAATGGAGCAAAGTGAATTTGGCTCCACTTGGGACTCAAATTGATATGATTTATTTCCAAATGACATCATCTGACACTGGCATTTGGGGTATGAATAACCCAGCATACTTCTGCCTCGATAATTTGGAAATTGATTTAGAATAATAGATAATCTCAGAAGTGTAATTTAGGATAAAATATAGTTTTTGAAAGTTATGTGGCAACACTCGTGATGAATGTTGCCATATTTTTAATTAGTCTAAAAAAACAATGAGCAGCATCTCACGATACCACTCATTGTTTTGACTTTGTAAGTCAATAACTAACATAAAACAATCTTTTTTCCTTAACTAACTAAATTATACCTTTTCATCATAAGTTTTATTTACCTATATGAAAAATTTATGTTTTTATAGAGCTTCTGTTTCTTTTTGCACTGCAAAGTTACTACATTTTTATGCGCAACCCTATACTCTCTAATAAAAATATAAACTAAAATAGTTATAATATAGATATCATTATCCTATTAATCAGACAAATAATTCAACTTAGGCTACCTTAAAAATATAAATAAATATATTAGTCAATCACACCGATTTTCATCACTGATTCATCAAAAGTATCACGATTTTTTGCTTTGCTTTTGAGTTTATTGCGATAGGTATATATGGTATTGAGCGACAGCCCAAGGAATCGAGCAATTTGTTCACTTTCGTCAATACCAAGTCGCAAGAAAGCTAAAATACGCAGTTCGGTATTCAATTTATTTTCGGGTAGATTAAATCGTTTTTCAGGAACGAGCAAAGCATTTACATCTTCAACAAATGTGGGGTATATATTAATAAATGCATTGTCAAATATCTTATAAAACATTTGACTTTGCTCTTCAAGCATAGAACCCGATTCAATAAGAGTATAGAGGTCGGCAGTTTGATTAGCTTTAAGTTTACGTTTCACCACCCTATGGAAATCTTCCAATTTTTCAATATATATTGAACTCAACGACAAAAATTTACTAATATAGATATCTTTAGTAATATTAGATTGGGCAAGTGAAGCTTTCAATGCGTGCATCTTTCTCATTCTTTTACGCAAAAGAATACCATTTAACACGATTACACTCAATGCTATACATAAAGCCACGACCAAACACAATAACAGAGTGAGTCGAGCCTTGTCACGTGTGCGATATGACTCTGCAACCAATGGATATACCTCGGCGGTTTCCATTGCTCTAATACGGGAGCCCGATGCTACTGCTTTATCCAATGACAACACTAAGTATTCATAAGCACGGTCAACATCTCCTCGCTTGTATAATGCCTCGCCAAGTTTTTCCAACGCAGTACCCTCTAATGTTCCTGAACGAATATCAGACAATGATGCAAGAGTCAAATAATAGAGCATCTCTTCCTCTTTACCACTTTGAGTTGCAAAATAATCAGCCAAATGACTTGCCCCCTTTGCAAATAGATGGTCTTCAATTTTTGCTTCCATTAAAAGGTCCCTAATCTCAGCCACCATTAAAGCTGGATTCCCTTTTTCATAATACAACTGAGCGTTATACAACTTTACATCAAGACTTGTTGGAGGCAAATTGGCTACCAATGAGTCGGTAGCAAGTTGAATGCGCTGCCCATAATATCTACTCGCCAACTCGCTAGGATAAAACGATGAAGCAAAATAAAAAAGGTTATTTCCTGCCTCAAAAAAGTGCGTTCTATTTTGTGGATATAAATTTTTACCAATAGAGTCATACCCATCAACAGCCTCTTTTACTATACCTTTAACTGGCAAAATTGAGTTTCGAAGAAGTATCAGTTTTTGATGTGTTACACTATCTCCAATTATGCCTGAGCGAGCAATACCTTTCTGATAATATAATAGAGCTGAATCAATATTACATCGACGATATTCATCTCCAATTTTTTCATAAAGATATAACGATTCGGCAGTATTATTTTCAGACAATAGTTGCTTCATTGAATCAGCACGATTATAGCGTTCTATAACATACTGGTCTTTATTCTCAATTGCTTTATCTAGCAATTTTAGAGCATCATCAAACGACTCAGGCAACGATGTGTGAGCATTTACAATAGGAGCAAATGCTAGTATAAAGATTGTTATTAATATTGTAAATTTATTCATAATTCCCAACGGAGATAACCGATACATATTAGTTATGCTATTACATATACAAAGTTATGTAATTTTATCGAGATATATCCCCCAAAGAAGAATATTTAATGAATAATCCGACTTTTATGTCATTATATAGGTGCAGTTTGTGTTTTGAATGCAAATTGCGATGGTATTTCACCTGTAGTTTGCGACCATTTTAATACTCCGTCGGGAGTATAGCAATGAATGCGTCCCGATGTAACATAGTTGCGAGCATCGGTGATATAAATCTCGCCAGTAATGGGATGTACAGCGATACCATGAGGCATTTTTATATTGGCATCGGTGCCATCTTTTATAATTTTGTCATCAACAATTCTCAATGTATTAAGATTAAGTATTGAATAGCTCACAGTAGTGGTGTGCATAACATCATTGCGTGCCGACGAGTAAATATATGCAGAGTCGCCGTGAATCCACATATCACTAATTGGCACATCAACCTCAGCAACCACCCTATCTAACGTAGGGTCAATCACATATAGTGCCGAAGGGATAAATGCATTATCACCTCGCGAGGATACATAAATCATTCCATTTTTGTCGCGTTTTACTCGATGAAGATTGATTGCCACATCAATATCTTTTATCACTTCAAACAATCGTAAATCGACCACCGACACTGTGCGATCATAATCGGGGGCTCGATAACCACCTGAGTTTGCTATATATATCTTTCCGTTTGAAATAACCATTTCTTCAGGTTGATATCCTACATCTACTCGATCGACAATCTTCATCGAAACTGTATCAATCTTAAAAATCGCGCCAAGTGGGGCTTTGGGATCATCTTGAACTGGTGATACATAACTACTCACATACACATATCCCCCATGCCCTATTGCATATCGACAGTTAGGAATATCAATTTTTGTGATAGAGGTGGCATCAGCAACATTCATTACCTCAACTTTATGAGAGCAATTTATCACTGCATAGAGTTTTGAGCCATATATCTCCACATCGTTACCTACATCGCCAAGTTCTTTCACTACATGAGGATTGCACTCAGCATAAATATTTTTATGATACATGCCCGATGTTTCATCAAAATAGTCGAGCGTAGCCTTATTTGAGCCCATATTACCCTCATTAATAAGATAAAAGCCTTCTACACCTGTGATGCGTGGAGCATCAACCTCGGTTGAAGTCGATGGGTGAATATAAATATCTTCACGGCAACTCGTGAATGTAGTCGCCAACATTAGGGACAATATGACGATATGAAAGTATCTCATCATTTATACACAATTTGCTCAATGGCAGCCACTTCGGTTGAACATTCTCCAAGAGGGCCATTTGCTTGTAACACGCCTGTATATATTTTTATAAAATCAATTGATGCAAGTTTTACATTATTTCCATTAGCATCAATAGCATTATCTATATCAAGACATGATGCTACAACGTTATTGGGATGCGAATCGGCATAGCCATCGTAGCAAGATAGGTCAAACTTGCCTGTCGATGGGTTGTATGCGCCATTATCGGGCAAGCGACTACCACTGAATGTCATAGTTTCAGTTTTATCGAGCCACATGGGGAAATAATCTTGTTGATGCTCGGGAGTGCGATTTAAGTAACCAGCATCGCCGTTTGCAGCAGTCCACGCAATATATTTGGCATCGGTGGCTGTTGATGTGGGAGCATAATATGTAACTTGATAATTTGCCAAGCCATTATGAGTTTGATTCCCTCGTAGTTCATACCACTTCTCATCGGGCACACCATTCCCATTGTCATCGCTCATCACAAGCACAATCCCAGGTTCGGGCGAACCGATGCGAATGGCATTTGATGCATCATTGGCATAAACGGCATTCCCCACAACACGAAAATCCACATCGTTCTCTACATTTGGCAATGATTTAGAGAGTTTAATGGTAACACTTCCACCCCATGCTCCAAGCGAAATCATATCACCATTGTTAAGATATTCAGTTGCCTTAGCATTCATCGATTCGCGAGTATCTCCCACCTCATATTCAGGAATAACATTAACAAACTGTCCTGGAGCAGGCGAATAGTCTAAAACTGTTACATTTTGTCGCACTCCAGTTGCCTTAGGAGGTGTTGGCAATGGTTCTCCATTATCATCACCACACGCAACAAGCATCGCTACTGAAGCAATCATTATCACAGATTTTACATTAAATTTTCGCATTATATATTCACTTTTAATGTTATCTTATAATTTCGTCCAGGCATAGGATAGTTTAATATCACCTCATAATCTTGATTGAAGATATTATTTACTTCCAATGCCACTCGACATTTCACCTTATTCCATGGAAAATTCCACACAAGCGAAGCATCGTGAGTGTACCATGGTTGCTCATAATTTTGAGGTATATTTTCTTGAGCATTATATCGCTCACCTGTGTATATAAAACTATAGTTGAAATCAATACCTTTCCATGATAATCGCCCTGCTACCGAGCCAGAGTGCAACGGAATATATGGGATTTGGTCGCCATAATAAGAGTCGCGTACATCGGTAAAGTCGCGTGCATTTTGATATGTATAATTCAACCTCAAGGCTCCATCAACCGCTCCAAATTTCATCGTTGATTCTGCACTCGCCTCAACACCAAGAATTTCAACAAGGCCAAGATTGAGCATTGTCCAACGGAATTGTTGTCCCGATGGGTATGCCACGATTTTGTTTGTAACCTTATTATAGTAGGCATCGGCATTTAGGGCAAAAGAGAGCAATACTGGGTTATTCAATGCTTTCTGATATCGGCTACCTATGCTATATTGCCAAGTGTACTCGGGGAGTAGGTCCTTATTGCCTATTTCGGTATAATATAGGTCGTTGAATGTAGGCATACGAAATGCTTTCTTAACAAATCCGTTTATATGCCAATCGCTCGCCTCAAGAGGTTGCCACGAGAGAAAAAATGCAGGGGTAAACTCATTGCGATATGTCATTGACCTACCTACTCGGTCATTGCCCGCCTTATCTTGAACAAATGTCCCCAACAAACTTGCTTGACCACTCAATCCACCATAATGCATTGCAGTTGCCACCGATACATATTGCGACCAGCGTGTGGGATACATAAAGTTGCGCATATTGGAGTTCATAGTGTTCCACTGAGCATCAACACTTGCTGACAAATCACACCACGAAGCCACTCGATAGATATTTGCTACTGATATGTATGCCTCTTGCTGATAATAACTATTGTCAATATATAACTCTTTAGGATCATCTCTAAGAAAACGCATATAGTCCCACGCCCATTTTGCGCTCCCCTTCATTTGATATTTTTGCGAGAATGAGTATTCAAAACTACCTTGAGCAAATAGATTCTTATCCCATTGTCGTTCTCCATTTTTGAACACGTTGTTCACTATTGCGCCAGGTATACCTCGTTCTGAGTCATAGTAATACACCTTGCCACACCACTGACCTTTATCAAGATATCCAAATGTCGAAACCTCGGCACGGAAAGCCTCTATATCACTATTTTTACGAGTTGCAGTGGTATCGTAAGCTACTGTGCCGTCGAGATTCAATCGGCGATAACGGAAATCGTATTCACCATTGGCATTAGTATATGAAACACTTGTTGAAAGGCTTACTCTACGACTCAATCTATGTTCCAATACCACTTCTGGATTAATAAGTCCAAAGCTACCAGTCTTGACCTGCCCCATGAAATGGAATTTTTCATCACCACTCCAGCGAGGGCGACGTGTGCGTATATAAATCGTTCCCGACGAACCGAAATCCTTAGCGCTCTGGAATATATTGCTTTTTTGTCCGTTATAAAGATTTATCTCCTCGATATTGTCAAGCGAGTAACGTCCCAAATCTATTTGTCCGTTTTGAGCATTTCCCAATTGCAATCCATCATAGAATACGCCCACATGTTGCGAACCCATTGAGCGAATGTTTATGGTTTTTATACCACCTATTCCCCCGAAGTCTTTAACTTGAATACCAGAAAAATAGCGCAAGGCATCGGCAACCGATTGCGAGTTAAGGCTTTGCAACTGTGCTCCATCAAGGCGTTGAGACTGAATAACCTCTTTGCGACGGCTCTCAGTTATGGTAATTTCGCTCAACGACAAAGTGTCGAGCATTTCAATTTCGTCCTCTAAAGCATAACTTTGAACGGACAAAACTGCAATCAACAATAATATGTAGAACCTTCGTATCAAAAAAAATTACTCAGTTAAATTGTCAATATACTATCGCTTACCTTTCAAAGCATTTTTGACAATCACCGAGCAACAACCTTTTGATATCAGTTCCCTATGTGATTTAGTCACACTTTTCGAGCGAAAGCGACTAATAGTGGATTTTCAACCACCTCGGTTCCTGACTTTGTGTCAATCTAAATCAATTGACAACTACACAGTTGCGCGACAGCACATGATTCTCACATGTTTCCCGAATATTTCATCGCAAAGGTAGCATTTTTTTATAAAAAGCACAAATTTTACACTTAATTCTCTACAGCCAATCTTCAATTCTCAATTATATAAGTTATCTTTGCAATATGAATTTTGCTAATTTTAGGAAACGGATAAAGCCGTGGATGCTACCTATTGCGATGATAGGTGGAGTAGTGCTGCATGATGTAATTGCTCAAGTAGCATTTATTACCCCATATCTCATTTTTGCGATGTTGGTTATCACTTTTTGCAAGGTAAAACCGAGCGAATTTCGCATTACCCCACTTTCATGGTCACTTCTACTGATACAAATAGGTGGAGCAATTGCATCTTATTTTGCTATTGCACCTTTTAATTCAATAGTGGCTCAGGGTGTAATGATATGCTTTCTTTGCCCTACTGCATCGGCAGCTCCAGTTGTTACTGGTATGCTCGGAGGTAGCGTGCCACGAGTTACGACATTCTCGGTTATGAGTAATATTGCAGTCGCAATATTGGCTCCTATACTTTTCGTACAATTTTCTTCAATTCATACCGATGTCTCTTTTTCGGCAATGATGAATGCAAGTTTAGACATATTGAAAAAGGTAACACCTTTGCTACTACTACCTATGTTAATTGCATTTGTGGTGCGTCGAATATCGCCAAAAACTTGTAATACCATTGCAACACATCAAAGTGCATCATTCTACTTGTGGGCAATTGCCTTGTTTATCGTCGTTGGTAGGGCTGTGAGTTTTATCATCAACGAACCAAGCGAAGAGATTCCGTCAATGATAATGATTGCCGTAGGAGCCGGAATCGCTTGCTGTTTGCAATTTTGGTTAGGGCGAAAAATTGGTTATCTTTGTGGAGATAAAATTGCTGGAGCGCAAGGATTAGGGCAAAAAAACACCATTTTAGCAATATGGATGGCACTAACATGGCTCCACCCTCTTGCATCAGTGGGTCCAGCAGCCTATATTGCTTGGCAAAATATTATTAATTCGGCTCAATTATATAAAGCTGCAAAACATTAACCACTTTTCTTTCGTTATTAAATAAACTAATGTAATATTGACATGGATAGCATGTATGAAATATTAAAAGGGTTGCCACTATTTCACGGAGCCACAACCGATCGCATCTCGGATATCGTTGAGAAAACAAAGTTTCATTTTCTCAAATATCTTGCAGGGGAACGCATCATCACTGCAGGCGAACAATGCACCCATGTAAAGATTATAATTTCGGGAAAAGTATCATCATCTATCTCTAATGCCAATGAGCGATTTAAGGTAACACAAACACTCTCTTCGCCATCGGTAATTGCTCCCGAATTTCTTTTTGGGCGTGCCACAAACTATCCTTGCACCGTCGAAGCTATTGAGGATACAAGCATATTGCAAATATCTAAAAACGATTACATTACAATTCTCAACCGCGACAAAATCTTCCTTTACAATTTTTTGAATATGTTATCACTCAGTGCTCAAAAATCAATTGATGGCGTATTGGCATTGGCATCGGGCGATTTAGAGGAACGGATTGCATTTTGGATTGTTGCACTATCACAATATGGTGGCACTGATATTAAAATCAGCTGTCGTCAACGTGACTTATACTCACTGTTTGGCGTTCAACGCAGTTCGTTTATCGCCACACTTGAATCAATGAAACAACGTGGACTTATTGACTATAACCAAAACGAAATTATAGCCCTCTCGCGCCCCGATTTGGTAAAAATGGTGCGCAATTTGTAGTCAGCACAACAGTTTTTATACATATTGACATCTGATAATGCTTAAAGTAAAGGCGTGCGAAGCACGAGAAAGCATAGCGATATGAGTAACCGGGGGTGAAGGGCAAAGCCCGACACCCTCGGTTATTGTAAAGCACACTATATGCGTCTGGCAGACGCGAATCAAGAGCATTACATCTTTCCCGTCCTCCGGACGGATGGGGGGATAGGTTGTTTCGTTTACCGGGGGTATCGCTTCGCTCAACCCTCGGTTATTCATGCACTTCGTTTTCCCGTGCTTCGCACGATATCAATATATATACAACAAAAGCCGAGCATTTGCCCGGCTTTTGTTATTTATTGAATGGAGTGAATTATTCAAATTTTGACCAATCGGTATTGCGCATATCGCCTGAATTAGCAAACTCGGTGTGGAATGCAAATGCTGCACTGAGCGTGTGAGGTGTTTGACCTCCTTTACCCAATTTGAGGTAATCCCAAAGAAGTTGCTTGTATTCGGGGTGAACACAGTTTTCGATAACTGTTTCAGCACGTTGAACTGGGTCTTTGCCACGAAGGTCGGCAATACCTTGGTCGGTAATAAGCACATCAACAGAGTGTTCGCTGTGGTCGAGGTGTGATACCATAGGCACTACGTTACTAATCAAACCACCCTTAGTTACTGATGGGCAACTAAATACTGAAAGATATGCATTGCGAGTGAAGTCGCCCGAACCTCCAATACCATTCATCATCTTAGTACCAAGCACATGAGTAGAGTTGATATTACCAAAGATGTCGGCTTCGAGAGCAGTATTCATTGTGATAAGACCGAGACGGCGCACGATTTCGGGGTGATTTGAGATTTCTCCTGGGCGAATAACAATCTTATCCTTAAAGAAATCCATATTATTAAATACTCTATCCATTGCATCGTCAGAGAATGTCAATGAACAAGTACTTGCAAATTTACATTTACCCATCTCCATGAGGTCAACAACAGAGTCTTGAATAACCTCGGTGTACATTTCAAATTGAGGAATCTCTTTACTTTCGCCAAGGCCTTGAAGCACAGCATTAGCAACGTTACCTACACCCGATTGCATTGGAAGGAATTCTTTAGGCAAACGGCCAGCCTTCAATTCAGCAAGAAGGAAGTTACATACATTTGCACCAATTTGCATTGTAACAGCATCAAGTTCAGCAAATCCTTTAACACCATCTTTAGCTGATGTTTTAACTACACCTACGATTTTAGCAGGGTCAACTTTCAACACTGTTGAACCGATGCGATCGCTCGCTTTGTAGATAGGAATTTCACGGCGATAAGGTGGATCTAATGGAATATATAAGTCGTGGAGACCACGCAATGTTTTAGGGAGAGCCTCATTAAGTTCAACGATAATCTTATCGGCCATCATCGCGATTGTTGGAGTCATACCAACACCAGTACCCAAGATGATTTCACCATTATCATTAATGTCGGCAGCCTCGATAATTGCCACATCTAATTTACCAAACACACCATAACGCAATTTTTGAGCAAGTTCAGAGAGGTGAAGGTCAAAGTAGTGAGCATCGTGAGCATTAAGACGCTTACGAAGGTCGGGGCTACTTTGATAAGGAGTGCGCATATTGATTGCATTTGCACGAGCGAGAGCGCCGTCAACATGATCGTTGGTTGATGCTCCAGTGAAAAGGCTCACCTTAAATTCGCGTCCTGCTTCATGTTCTTTAATTGCAATTTCAGCAAGGGCTTCGGTTACAACCTTAGGAGTACCCGATGCAGTAAAGCCTGAAAGACCAATATTGTCACCATTTTTAATGTGTGCGGCAGCTTCATGTGCCGAAATAAAATTGAGTGCCATCTTGTAAATTATGATTTAAGTAAATTATGTTAAAATTTTTTCTTTAATATTTCACTATCAATTATCGCTTGTCGCCAACGCTCAGCATGTGCTTGTAATTGCTCCTCATCAATCTCATCACTTGGCATTTGAGGTTGTGATGCAGTGTGTGATGTTACCGACACTCCTTCTTCGGTGGGCATTGGTGGCATAGTTGCTTTTTTACGTTTCTTTGATTTTTTTTGAGGCTTATCATCATCAAAGAAATCTGGGAACACTGTTTTAGGGTACTGCGGTGGTGTTTGTTTCTTCGCAGTAGCTTTTTGTTCTTTTTTTGCGTCGCCTATAATGGTTTTAACAATAAAAAAAACAATGATTAAAATACCTATAATTAGTTTGGTAGTATCCACAGTTTTCGTAATTTTGTACAAATTTATAAATTCTCGCATCAAATACAAAGTTTTTCAAGCTTTCTTTTCGCTGTGAGGTTAATAATTTTCATTGATTTGACTTTTATATTATGACTGAAAACAAGAAAGAAATAAACAATTCTATTAACGACCGTCATCTTTTTATCGAGACATACGGTTGCCAAATGAATGTTGCTGATAGCGAAGTGGTAGCTTCAATCATGAAAATGGCAGGATATGCCATGACCGACAACATTGAGAATGCCGACGCTATCCTACTAAATACCTGCTCAATACGCGATAATGCTGAGCAAAAAATCGTATCTCGATTGCAATTCCTCGCATCTTTGCGTCGCAAAGGTCGCAAAATTATTGTGGGCGTAATAGGATGCATGGCCGAGCGTGTAAAAGACACTCTCATCAACGACCATGGTGTTGACCTCGTTGCTGGGCCCGACTCATATCTCGACCTCCCCAACCTTTTTGCATCGGTTGAGGCTGGAGAGAAGGCTATCAATGTTGAATTAAGCACTACCGAAACATATCGCGACGTGATTCCTTCACGCATTGGTGGCAATCGCATCAGTGGCTTTATCAGCATTATGCGTGGATGCAACAACTTCTGCTCATATTGCATTGTGCCTTACACTCGTGGTCGTGAACGCAGTCGCGAGGCGCAAAGTATTCTCAACGAGCTTGCCGACCTCCAAGCAAAAGGGTTCAAAGAGGTTACTCTCCTCGGTCAAAATGTAAATAGCTATAACTACAAAGATGCCGAAGGTAACACTACCAACTTTGCTTCACTTTTAGCAATGGTAGCAGAGGCTGCTCCTGATATGCGAGTACGTTTCACCACCTCACACCCCAAGGATATGAGCGACGAAATCATCGCTACAATCGCAAAATATCCCAATGTGTGCAACCACATTCATCTTCCAGTGCAATCGGGCAGCAACTCGGTGTTGAAGAACATGAATCGCCGTTACACTCGCGAATGGTATCTCGACCGCATAGCCGCTATTCGTCGCGCAATTCCCGATTGTGGCATCTCTACCGATATGTTCACAGGGTTTTATGATGAAAGCGAAGAGGATTTCCAACTCACACTCGACCTCATGCGCGAAGTTGGCTTTGATGCGTCGTTTATGTTCAAATACTCTGAACGCCCTGGCACTATGGCGTCAAAACACATGCCCGACAATATTGCTGAAGATGTAAAAATCGACCGTCTTAATCGCATGATTGCTCTTCAAAACGAACTATCTTTAGAATCAAATCGCAAAGATATTGGCAAAACTTTTGACGTGCTTGTAGAGGGTGTTTCAAAACGTAGCAAAGAGCAATTTGTGGGTCGCACTCAACAAAACAAAACTTGTGTATTCCCACGTGGCAACTATCGAGTAGGCGACATCGTGAATGTGCGTGTGCTTGAAGTTTCATCTGCAACACTCATCTGCGAGTTAGTCTAAAATTAAAGATTATTAAGGCACGGAGTATCGTGCCTTAATAATTTATCTCTATAAATACATTCACACATATTAGTCATGAAAGAAAAGCTATGGAATAGAAATTACATAGCAGTGTGCATGGCCAACTTTTTGTTGTTCTTTGCATTCTATCTCTTGCTACCAATGTTGCCTCTCTACTTGCGCGACACTTTTAGTGCCGACCGACAGTTGATTGGCATCATTCTATCGGGCTATACCATCACAGCACTGCTCATTCGCCCCTTTGGAGGATTTATAGTTGATAGTTTTCCCCGCAAAAAGGTGCTATTGATATGCTATTTTCTATTTTTTGTATTCTTTGCTGGATATATCGTAGCTGGCACGGTATTGCTATTCGCCATTATTCGCAGTCTTCACGGATTTGCATTTGGCGCTGTAACCGTTGCTAATAGCACAATGGCCATTGATGTTCTACCCTCATCGCGTCGCAATGAAGGCATTGGATATTATGGTGTTAGTAATAATTTAGCAATGGCAATTGGTCCGTCGATATCAATGTATCTCTACGACCACAACATTGATGCCAACATTATATTTACCATTGCGCTAAGCACTGCTTGTATTGGGCTGATATGCAACACATTGGTAAAAGCCCCAATAAAAGAACAAATTAAGATTAAGCAACCTATTTCGCTCGACCGTTTTATTCTCACTAACGCTACGCCCGAATGCTTGATGGTCATCTTTTTCTCGTTTTCGTATGGCATTCTATCAACTTATCTCGCCATCTATGGCAAGGAGGAAATCGGCCTTGACGGTGGTAGTGGATTATTCTTCACAATACTCGCTACTGGACTTATCGTGTCGCGCATCATTTCGGCACAATGGGTAAAACGAGGACAACTCACGCTCAACATTGGCGTGGGAATGATTGTTACAGTCATAGGGTTTGCTCTTTTCACGTTTTGGCGCGACATCACAGGATTTTACCTCTCGGCAGTAGTGCTTGGCATAGGATATGGCGCAATGTGCCCCTCATTTCAAGCCGTTTTTGTCAACCTCGCCCACAACAATCGCCGTGGTACAGCTAATTCCACCTACCTCACCTCATGGGATTTAGGGTTAGGAATAGGCGTACTCGTAGGTGGAGCAATCGCCGAAAGATTATCATATCACGACGCCTATATTCTCGCCGTCGCAGTGTGCATTATAGGCACAATCGCTTTCTATAGCCACATCGCCTCCCATTTCAATCGCAACAAATTGAGATAGAAACAAAAAGCAGTGAACACCATTGCCCACTGCTCGATTCGTTATGTAATTTTGTTTTAGAAGTCAAAACCGAAATGGAAACTTAAACCATGATTAAATGTTTGGTCTTCAACTTTATTAAGTGGATCCCATTGATAATGGTTGGCATAATTTTGTTGCAAAACATAGCCTAGTCCCACATTTAATCCCACTTTTCGTGTTAATCCAAATCGACAGCCAATGCTAGGGGCAAAATATACACCTTTCATATATCCTACAAAATTATAACCACCTTTAACATCAATAAATGGAGTAATCTTACTTACCAATGGAGTTACTCTTACATTAGCAAAAATTGGTATAGTACACCAGGTTTTTGCTGTGTAACAATCAAGCGAAACACCAGCACCAACAAAGACGTATGGATTAAATTGATAACCATGAGATGTTGACCAATAAATTTTGTTTGAATCATATCCACTTATCTCATTTGCAACTCCATTCAAGCCAATGTTTTGTGCATATCCAAAATCAATAAAGCCTTTATATCCTCGCTTCACACTATAATCTTGCGCAAATGTGCTTAATGAGACACCGAGCATTAATGCTAACGCAACTATCACCTTTTTCATATCTATTAAATTTAATTGTTATAAATCTATATGTTGCAAGAGTTTGTTTTTGCAAAGGTGCAAATTCTTTTCATAAAATACAAATAAAAATAGCGTTATTTTATTGGGGGGGGGTAATTTATTGATATACAATAGTTTATAATATGTCATTTTGCAAAAAAACAAATTCGATAGGCGTATATTTTGCCTTTGAACTTTTTGTGTGTGAATTATGTTTTATTACCAGTTAAGTACTTCTTCCCATTCCAAAACTTTTAATTATGGTACAATTTGATTTCTCGGCAGCACCTATTCACCCTGGTGAGGTTATAAAAGATGAAATAGGTTATAACAAAATCTCACAACGTAGTTTGGCCAAAGAACTTGGCATGTCGTATTCAGCATTGAACGAGCTTCTTAACGCGCATCGCCCACTTACCACAAGCACAGCCTTATTGGTTGAGGCGGCATTAGGACTACGTGCCGACATTCTCATGCGTATCCAACTGAAATACAATCTATATCAAGCGCGCCACAACTCCCAATTGTCGCAACAAATTGACAAAGTCAAATATATAGGCACTACCCCATTTCACTCATAAAAACAACAAAGCAGTGAACGAATGTTCGCCCACTGCTTTATGCTATATAGTCTGTGTTCCTCTTAAAAATCGAAGCCTACATTAATACCAAATCCATTAGCGTCCATCATTACCCCCTTGTAATATCCTAATGGGTCATAAACATATTTGCGTTTAGGTACGGTTATGTATGTATATCCCACCCCGACATTTATTCCTACGCTTCTTGTAATTCCAAATCGACATCCAATATGTGCTGATAAATATGGACCTTGGAAATATCCCAAACTATATCCACCTTTTACATCAACAAATGGAGTAATATTACCGACCAATGGTGTTACTCGGGCGTTTACAAATAATGGAGCGGCAAAATACAAACTTTCGGTGTAGCAATCGAGTGAGACACCCCCTCCTAAAAAGAGATATGGATTGAGTTGAATACCATGTGATGTTGTCAACTCGACACGACTCATTCCAAACTTTCCATATTTTTGGGTTGTGTGAAATTCCAACTCCGAACCACTATAAATAAATCCTGCTTCAAAGAATCCTTTATATCCAGGTTTTAGGCTATAATCTTGAGCAAATGCACCAAACGACAAACCTAAAATCAATGTCAATGCAATAATTACCTTTTTCATAACTTGTTAATTTTAATATTTTCAAAATCTGCTCCTCTTAAGAGGTTATTTATCGCAAAGTTAACAAAACTTTTTCTAAAAAAACAATATTATCAAGGGTAATTTAATGGGGGGGGTAATTTATTGATATTCAACAAATTATACATCTAAAAAATTAACACAAAATAGCAACAAAATAGGGAAATACCCCGTAATGAAGCATTTCCCTATCGGTAATTCGTATAAATCTAAATTTTTTATTCTTACATCGAGAATTTCACCCCAGCGAAGTAGGTGCGTGGCGCAGTAGGACCATAGAAATAACCTGAGTCACGGAATGTGCCAGTATCTAAGTCTTTTTGGAATGCATTAAAAATATTTTTAACACCAGCATTCACTTGCATACTCAAGTTGCTACCTAATGGAATTGTGTAATTTAATTTCACATTGAAATCAAAGAAATCGGGGGTGTGCACAAGCTCATCTTGCTTTATATAGTTGTTTGCAAGATATTCAGCATAATATGGGTCATCGGCCAACACCTCTCCAGGAGCATAATGAGGCACATACATGCGACCAGTATATACACCCGACAATGCCCAGTCAAAGTTGCGGAATGGCGAACCACTCAATGTGAAATAGCCATAGAGGTCGGGGGTACGCATCATATTTTTAGTTGGAGCAACATTGGGGTCTTCACTCCATTGTTCAGCCTCTTTATAGCGACTTTGTTGCCAAGTAGCACCAAGTTGCAATGCAATATCCTTTCCATGCGCAATTTTGAAATCGACATTTGCACCATATACATGAGCGCCACTACCATTGCGACGAATCTTTACATTTGATCGCAACGAGTCCTCTTCAAGCACAAACACATCATCGAGCGTGGTATAAAATCCCTCAACAAGTAAATTGGCTTGCCAGTGGCCAATATTGCATACCCAATCGACCGAACCACTGAATGAATTTGAGCGTTCAGGGCGTAATCCATCAGCGAGTTCAATCAAGGTACCCTCGCCACCTACTGCTGTAATATGTAGGTCTTCGTCATAGGCTTGCGGAGCACGGAAACCTGTTGACCATGTCACACGAGCTTGAAACTTGTCATTTGCCTTATACATAAGGTTGACACGAGGGCTCAAGATAGGATTTTCAATAAGATTGTGGTTATCAAGTCGCAAACCAGCGAGCAATGTGAAGTGATTCATCTTCCACTCGTTTTGTACAAATGCTCCAAAAATCCTTACGTCTTGAGTCATATCACGATCATAACCCACCATTACATCATGCATTGAATTGCTCTGATATTCAAGCCCGGCAGTGAATGTTGCAGGCGAAATCAACACTTTATCGTAGTTGAGAACATACATACCCCCCACTACCCATGTCAAGTCATCGGTTTTGCCATACGCATTAGGATTTTGTTGCGCGCCATAATAACTATTTCGGTCAATATCTTGAAGAGAAGTGTATAGCGACATGCGATGCTTATACTCGTTCCACGATTGTTCATAACATAATCCACCACTATTTATTGAGTGACGTGTTTGCTCTGTAATATCTGATTGAAATGGTTCGAGGTCAAACTTATTCCCTCCACGGCGATATTCGTTAGTTGTATGATATTCAAGACTCAAACGGCTAAACATTGATGGTCGATAGTAAGCATTGAAACCAAAAGAATTAAGATTTAACAACCCCACCTCTGAAAAGTCATCGCCATTGGCATCATACGGATTGCGATTGCGATATGTTTCGTAAAGAGCGATACCATATTTATTATCTTCCGACACAAGCGAAGCATTGGCATTAACCACCTCTTCCCAAGCATCACCGTTCATATTCGAGATTGTTGTACCCACACTAAATGAGTTATTAATGGGGTCTTTTGTGATAATATTAATTGTTCCACCCACTGCATTTGCGCCAAAGAGAGCCGAACCACCTCCACGCACCACCTCGATGCGGTCAATCATATTTACAGGCAACTGTTCAAGGGCATATACCCCCGATAGGGCGCTGACTACTGGGCGGCTATTAATCAATACTTGTGAATATGGATCTTCAAGCCCATTGATGCGCACTTGAGGGAACGCACAGTTTTGACAACTATTTTCAACACGAAGTCCCGATTGATAGTTAAGTGATTGTGCTAAGTCGGTAGAATTGGTGCGCTCAAATAATTGTTGATTGAGAATATTAACCACTACAGGCGCTTCACAACGACGCACTGCATTGCGTGATGCCGACACTACTACATCATCGAGTTGAACGCTACTTGCATCGAGTTCAATATCAATATGTTCCAATTCGTGGTCCTTCACCTCTATTTTCACCTCTTTGTTGGCATATCCCATACACTGAACACGCAATGTATATGTACCATCGTTGAGGTTTTCAATAAAAAACTCACCACCATCGCCAGCCATTACACCATCGGCAGTTTCCACAACAAATATCGTTGCAAATGGAATAGCGTCGTGTGAGCCATATTCAAACACATGGCCCGAGATTGCATTTTTCTTAAATTTATCAACATTAATTGCAGCACCATGACAATGTGGATGTGCATGGTTATGAGAGTGTTCGGGTTTGCGACTTTGAGCCACAGCACCCATAGTGATATATGCACCTATCATCATAGATACACACACCATAATTATTTTTTTCATTGAGAGTAAATGTAATTATTGGTTGTTAAAATCTTTTTGACTGTTTAGTTGGTTGTCGATTTTAACAATATGCAGGGGGTGCGCGCAATGAGGTAGTTGCCCATGTTGCGTTAATTACATATAAGTCTTGGTTGAAAATTTCTATCTTCTCAACACTGCAGTGATGAACATTTATCTCCTCATAGGATTTATGCTCAATGCCGCTAAACGACGACAGCTGCCCGATGACAACAATTTGTGATGCAGAGTGAGAGTGATTAGCATTGGTAAATGGGTGAGAGTGCGCCACCATTGCGCCATCAACATTGTGAGTGTGCACAAACATTGTAACACCCGCCTTATAACTCATCAACAATACCAATAAAAGTATTGCCACGAGCGATTTATGTTGATTTTTACTCACCTTATTTATATCGTTTCTAAATAATCGGGCACAAAGTTACGCTTTTTTCATCATTTTTACAAGCAAAACTCTTGACAAAGGCTCTTTAATGTATTAAATTTGCAGTTTATTAAGGATAATGGGGCTTTATGCCTTGAAACATTTATTTAGTATGGGTAAACATCATAAATCGGCAATTTCTACATTTAGTGCACAAATCACATCTACCATAAGTGTGGCTCTTGTGTTATTAGTGTTAGGAATTGTTGCTTTTTTAGGATTAGTAGCAAACAATGTTACTACCAACATAAAAGAGAACATTGGATTTGTAGTAGTGCTTGACGACGATATTTCTCCTGCCAATCTTAATGCGCTCAAGCAAAAATGGGGAAAAGAACCTTATGTAGCAACTCAGCAATTTATCTCAGCCGAAGAAGTTTTGCAACAAGAATCTGAACGCATGGGCGAAGATATTCTCAACATGATGGCCGATATCAATCCATATCAACCCGAATTTGAAATAAATGTAACCTCACAATATGCCAATAGCGACAGCATTGAAAGCATCAAGGCATCATTAATTGATATACCTGGCATAGAGAATATTATTACCAATACAACAATGGTCGATGATATTAATACAGGTATCAACAATGTTATTATTGCCCTTATGGCTGTGGCTTTTGCATTGATACTAATCTCATTTGTCCTTATCAACAACTCGGTGCGACTCGCAATTTATTCTAAACGATTTATTATTCACACCATGCGACTCGTGGGGGCTACAAACGGCTTTATTCGTCGTCCGTTTGTGCTCAACAATGTTATTCATGGTTTTATTGCTTCAATCATTGCAACCTTAATATTAGGTGGAATACTTTATTACTTACACACGATTGAATACTCTTTCAGTCAAACTATTACATGGATTGAAGCAGCATACGTATTTGGCACACTCGCTGTTCTCGGCATCATTCTTTGTGCTACAGCAGCGCTGTTTGCAACCAACAAATACATTCGTACCTCTTACGACGATATGTTCAAATAATCACTGATATAAAAACTTAAGTTACAATAAAATAATGGCACAAAAAATCACAAAAAAGATAACCTCTGAAAAAGAACCCCGTGTTATCTTCCCTCTTCACCGCATCAATCTCATTCTCATGGGTATTGCTGGTGTTATCATTGTTTTAGGATTTCTTTTAATGTGTGGAGAAGGCTCTACAATGGAGAATTTCAATCCCGAAATTTTTAGCACTCGTCGCATAATCGTTGGTCCAACCCTTGCATTCCTCGGATTTATTTTCATGGGATTTGGCATTATCTACCGTTCAAAAAAGGAGGATAAAGCCTAATGAGCATCTTTGATTCTATTATCATTGCGATTGTTGAGGGCTTGACCGAGTTCCTCCCTGTGTCATCAACCGGACACATGATTATTGCACAAAACATTCTTGGTGTAGAAAGCACCGATTATGTAAAAGCATTTACGTTTATTATTCAATTTGGCGCAATTCTATCGGTAGTGTGGTTATATTGGAAACGATTCTTTCAACTCAACAACACTCCTGCTCCTGAAGGCGCTGGATGGATAAAACGCTTCCTCCACAAATATGACTTTTATTGGAAACTATTCATAGCATTTATCCCTGCAGCAGTATTTGGTTTGCTATTTAGCGATGCTATCGATGCCATGCTCGAAAAGGTGTGGGTAGTGGCTGTGATGCTTGTGATTGGTGGCATATTCATGCTATTCTGCGACAAGATTTTCAACAAAGGTAGCGAAGACACTAAACTCACCGAAAAACGAGCATTGATGGTGGGTATCTTCCAATGTATAGCCATGATTCCTGGGGTATCACGGTCTATGGCTACAATCGTAGGGGGTATGGCACAAAAGATGACACGCAAAGCGGCTGCCGAATTTTCATTCTTCCTCGCCGTTCCCACTATGCTTGGGGCAACAGTGTATAAGTGCTACAAACTCATCAAAACCGACCCAAGCATTATTACCGACAATATTGCGACACTTGCCATTGGCAACATTGTTGCATTTATCGTGGCTCTACTTGCCATTAAATTCTTCATCAACTTCGTGTCAAAATACGGATTCCAAGCATTTGGCTGGTATCGCATCGTAGTGGGTGGAGCAATTTTGATTATGATTGCATGTGGAGTTGATTTACAAATTATGTAATCTAAATTTCGAGCTATGTTTAATCCTTTAGAAGGAGAAATATTATATATTGACAAACCATTGCACTGGACCTCGTTTGACGCAGTGAAACGAGTGCGAAGCATCATGAGTCGTCGCCTTAAAATCAAAAAAATTAAGGTAGGACATGCTGGCACACTCGACCCATTAGCAACTGGTGTTATGATTGTGTGTACTGGTAAAGCAACTAAGCGCATCGACGAGCTTCAAGCTCACACCAAAGAATATGTGGCAACTATTGCATTAGGTGCTACTACTCCATCTTATGACCTCGAAACCGAAATCGATGCAACATACCCCACCGAGCATATCACTCGCGAAATGGTGGAAGAGGTATTGAAAAAATTTACTGGACGCATTGAGCAGGTACCTCCCGCTTTTTCGGCATGCAAAATCGATGGCAAACGTGCCTACAAAATGGCTCGCAAAGGGAAAGAGGTGGAACTCAAAGCCAAAATTCTTGTGATTGACGAGATTGAGTTACTCGAGTATTCACAACAAAGCATCGTTGTGAGAGTGGTGTGTAGCAAAGGTACATATATTCGCGCCCTTGCTCGCGATATTGGAGCTGCTCTCAATTCGGGAGGACACCTCACAGCCCTTCGCCGCACTCGTGTGGGCGATGTAAAAGTTGAGGAATGTCTCACTGTAGAGCAAGCTGTCGAAATGCTTAATAATATCGAAATAACAATGCCCGAAATCGCATCAAACAACTAATTTTCAAAAGAATAACATTAAAAAAACATATAAATCATTTTAATTATGAAGTTATCACAATTCAAATTCAAACTTCCTGAAGAACTCATTGCCCAAGAACCTACATTGGGACGCGACGAATCTCGACTCATGGTCGTAAATCGCAAAACTGGAGAAATTCAACACGAATATTTCAAAGATGTAATCCAACACTTTGACGAAGGTGACATCTTCATTTTTAATGATACTAAAGTTTTCCCTGCTCGTCTTTATGGCAACAAAGAAAAGACTGGCGCTCTCATTGAAGTATTCTTGCTTCGCGAACTCAACGAAGAGCACAAGTTGTGGGACGTTCTTGTAGAGCCTGCTCGTAAAATTCGTATTGGCAACAAACTCTACTTTGGCGAAGATGAGTCAATGGTGGCTGAGGTTATCGATAACACAACCTCACGTGGTCGCACACTTCGTTTCCTTTTCGATGGTAGCCACGAAGAATTTAAGGCAGCATTGTTCCGTCTCGGCGAAACTCCACTCCCCTCTTATATCCAACGCAAACCCAACGAAAATGACGCTGAACGTTATCAATGTATCTTCGCAAAAAACGAAGGTGCCGTTGTAGCCCCAGCAGCAGGTATGCACTTCAGTCGCGAATTATTGAAACGCATGGAAATTAAAGGTATTGAGCAAGGATTCCTCACTATTCACAGTGGTCTCGGCAATTTCCGTGAAATTGATGTTGAAGACCTCACTAAACACCGCATGGACTCAGAGCAAATGAGCGTATCGCCTGAACTCGTTAATAAGGTAAACGCCATCAAAGATGCTGAACACAAAGTGTGTGCCGTGGGCACTTCAGTGCTTCGTGGTATCGCTAGTGCTGTTTCAATGGGTGGGCACATGAAAGTGTATGAAGGGTGGACCAACAAGTTCATCTTCCCTCCTTATGACTTTACTGTTACCGACGCACTTATAAGCAACTTCCACTTGCCTTACTCTACTATGCTCATGATGGTATCGGCATTTGGTGGATATGAATTGACAATGGAAGCATACGAACAAGCCGTAAAAGAGGGTTACCGTTTCGGTGCCTACGGCGATGCTATGCTCATCTTATAATACAACACTCTATGGTGATAAACGAACGCGACAGCCGTCACGAGCAAGTACTTGTGGCGGCTCGTCAAATGATGACAGCTGCACGCACTGCTCCCAAAGCCAAAGGGGTGGACATTCTTGAAATCGCACTCATTGAGGGCGATGATCTTCATCGTCTATCCAACACTATGGTGGCAATGGTTGAGGAACATGGTATGAAGTTTTTCCTACGCGATGCCGATAACATACTCCAAGCCGAATGTGTGATGCTCATAGGCACGCACAACCAACCTCATGGTCTCAATTGCGCTCATTGTGGTTACGCTACTTGTGAGAGCAAACCCGCAATAGTGCCTTGCGCGATTAATTCTATTGACGTGGGCATTGCTATTGGTTCGGCATGTGCTATGGCTGCCGATTTGCGACTCGACACTCGCGTATTATTCTCTGCCGGGCTCGCTGCTCAACGCCTCAACATTCTCAACGATTGCAAACAAGTGTTTGCGATTGCAATTGCTGCATCTTCTAAAAATCCGTTCTTTGATCGCAAACCCAAAGAGGAACCTCAACAAAAATAACCGATGGCCGATACTTTCTATACACTCGATGCTCCCGCCGAAGGGCTATACAAAGAGAAGATGAGTAAATTCATCTCATTTGCTGTGCCTGTAACCTCGGCTGCCGAAGCAAAAGAGGTAGTAGCAAAGTATCAAAAAGAGTATTTCGATGCTCGCCATGTGTGTTGGGCTTATATGATTGGCACTGCACGCAACGAGTTCCTCTCCAACGATAATGGAGAACCAAGTGGCACTGCTGGGAAACCTATTTTGGGGCAAATAAATTCCTTCAACCTCACCAACATCGTCATCATCGTAGTGCGCTATTTTGGCGGCATAAAACTCGGCACTTCGGGACTTATCGTGGCATATCGCGAAGCGGCTCGCGAAGCAATTCTCGCTGGCAACATCATCGAATGTCATGAAATGGCATCAATTACATTCAATTTCCCATATCTCGCCATGAACGATGTGATGAAAGTCGTTAAAGACCCCAATGTAAAGATTTCTAATCAAATTTTTGACAATGCGTGCCAAATCACCGTTACTACTCGTCTGGATAATCGTGAAGCACTTGCTAACCGATTGTTAGATATCGACGGTGTCACTTTCAACGAATAATTCGATTAAATTTTCAATTACATAACCCATGAAAAAAATCTTATCATTGCTCATTGCCCTTGTGGCACTATCAGCATCATCAGCCGACAAGAGCGTCATCATCGATGGCAAAATTACCAACTCAAAGTTCTATCCTGGCACTGTCCATGAATATAAAGTATATATCCCCAAGCAATACGACGGCACAAAACCTGCCTGCTTGTACCTTGGGCTAGACGGCATTCTTTACAACGCCACAGCAGTTATGGATACCCTCATCGCTAACGGCGAAATGCCTGTTACAATTGGTGTATTCGTAAAGCCAGGTCGCATTGCCAACGATAGCACCGTCATTCGCTACAATCGCAGTAACGAATTTGACCGCATCGACGACACATTTGCTCGCTTTATCGAAACCGAACTTCTCCCAACGGCATCGAGTCATACTCTTGCCGATGGTCGCACAATCAAAATCTCTGCCGACCCCAACGACCGTGCCATTTCAGGTGCAAGTAGTAGTGGTATCGCTTCATTCAACACCACATTCCTTCGTCCCGACCTATTTAGCCGCATCTATACCACTTGTGGCACATTCGTATCAATGCGTGGCGGGCATGAATACCCTGCACTTATTCGCAAATATGAACCACGTCCTATTCGAGTATTCATTCACGACGGCTCTAACGATATATGGAATGCACTTTTCGGACACTGGTATGAACAAAATCTACTTGTAGCATCGGCTCTTGAATTTGCAGGATATGAATACAAGGCAGTGTGGGACGACGGCAACCATAGCATCAAAAATGGTTCTCGCCTATTCCCCGAAGCAATGCGCTATCTCTGGAAAGATTATCCACAACCAGTGAAAGCAGGCAAGAGCAAAAACAATATGCTACAAGCAATACTCCTCGACGGCGAGAATTGGATAAAATATGATGGCAAAATGCCAAAAGCAACAAAAAAATCAGCCACTTCTCCCGACGGAAAATTATTTACCGAAACCGAGAAAAATTCAGATTGGCTAATTAGTTACACCGTTGATGCCAAAGGCAAAAAATCAAATTGCCAACAATATTACTGGTTGCACAACACATTGCACCAATACTACGATATTATCGGTATGCTATATGCCACCGACGGGAATCTCTATGTAGCGACAAAAATGGGAATCCAAGTATGCGACCATAGCGGACGCGTGCGAGCAATACTCCCATACCCTACAACCAACGACATCGCTGCATTTGCATTCAGTGGCAACAACTTATATGTAAAAGATGTTGAAGGCAACATTTTCACTCGTAAAATCAATGCCACCGCACACCCTGAAGGTGCCCCCAACATCACCTACAAATCGCAAGGCGAAGGATAACGAATCTTTCATAACATACGAAGAGATGAGAATCAAAAATTCTCATCTCTTCTCATTTATATATCTTTTAATCTTTTCTTATTGTGGTTATCGCATTGCGATTTTGTGGTGGGTGGTTTGTGCATTTTCTGTGATTTTTAAGATGTAGATATTGTGGGTGGGGAGTGTGATTTGCTCTACTGCACCGTGTGCAATTAGGCGTTGATGCAACACTCCTCGCATATCATAAACTTCTATTTGCGAGCCCTCTATAAGGTTATATATAGTCATAGAGTTGCCATTTACTGTATAGCGTGTTGGCGATGCTTCGATCAATGCCACCCCTGAATTAATCTCTTTGGTAGTAGCCTCTACAATATCCGACCACTCCGAACGATTTTGCCCCTTTGCCGAACGCACATTGAGATAATAGGTACATGATGCATCTAATCCATTAATCGTAATGCTTGCTTGGCTAACATATTGTTTTTTCACAATATCTTTAGGCGCAGGCACGCCATAAGTCACCTTCACATCATCAATCGCCATATTTCCCTTTACCTTATTATATGTAAATCGAAATGCACGCACATCGTCACCAGATTCAAAAGTATAGTTAAGAGTAGCTTTTGTTGTATTTTCATACTCTATTTGTTGCAACGTTTGCCACTTTCCGCCACAATTATACTCCACCAACAACGATGAGCCAGTAGCTGTAGATGCAAATCGATACATAAATGAAAACTCTGTAATTGGAGTTGAATATTCGGGTGTTTGCAAATATTCCTTATTATTTTTAAGCGCAATTGATGGAATTGCCTCTCCAGTTCCCGCATCCGAAGTATAGTAACCCGATGCAGTCCCAGTCCAACCATCAGGCAATGGAGTTCCAGTGCTACCTACCATATCAAAACCCTCTTTCTCTGTTTTCAATTTTATCCCCTGCATTGAATAACAATTCACTTCATACCCATCAGCATTCAATACTTTGTCCCACGACCATGTGATTTGATTAGGATTAACATCAATAGCATTTATATTTGTGGGGATTGAAAGAGTATTATCCACAGCTTCAGTGCTAAACGCACTACCCACCTTCTCTCCCCATAAATACTCAGCAAGATGAGGGAAATCTATAAATGGATTACGATTTTTTTGCGCACTAAATACAGCCTCATTACGATTGCGTTCTTTTTCACTCACAGGGTCTTGACGATGCCACTGCATAAGCAGATTTTTAGAGTAAGTGTTGAGTGTAGGGAATTGATTGTTGTTGAGCATATACACTCCATTTGAGGTCCATGTGTAATCTTGATAACAGGTAAACACATACATATACATGCGAGCGAAATCACCTTTATAATCATCGTGAGGTTCAAATACCGAACGACTCTCACCATCTACCATCGCTTTCCCCACCTTTGACACACCATTATCAAATGATGGAGTTTCCACAACTCCAAGTACAAAATTACTCTTCGACGTATTGGCCGACGCATCAGATGGTACAAGATGATGCAAATCAAACGATGCTTCATACACAAAACTACTATTTCCACTACCCGATTCGCCCCACCAACTCTTTGGAACACTATGCTCAATATGCATTTCGGAGTGTGAGCCCGATGAGGGGAAATATCGCACTACATCAGAATACATATCCCATATCGAACCATCACTGCGCACATCACTATTGCGAAACACCACCCAAGTGCCACCAGCGCCATAACTTATGCGAGTGTGAGGGCGAATGATTTCGTGCATCGCTGTTTTAAGTTCACCACTCTTCTTCCCCTCGGCACTATCATAATACCCCGATGGGATAGCAGCATAAACATTTATAGCAAGCAATATGGAAGCAAGTATAGCAAATTTTCGTAGCATCATCATCTAAATATTTAATTCCACTGCAAAATTAGACATTTTTATCCAATTTTGCGATTAGAATCCTACTTTGAACATTGCTGTGATGCGGTTGTTGTGGAGTGATTCGTTGGCGAAGTTTTTCTTAAATCCGTAGTTGTATTCTATACCAATATCGACAAATGATGATGCTCGCCAAATGAAATTGACTGCGGCATAGTGTTCATATTTCATGTGTTGTTCAAATAGATTTACTCCATCGGCATATCTATCTACATAATTACGCATGTAACCATACATTGCTGTTGAAAACATTTGTGGAGTGTAATTATATTGTACAGCAGCCAATCCTCCCCACGAAGAGGTGCGTTTTAATTGACCTATGTTATTATAATCAGGAATTAAATCAAGAGAAAAGCCATCATTATCTTTGAAATAATTAGCAATACCCTTTCCACTTTGCACCATTGCATATCCCACAGCATCTCCCATCTTAAAATTTGATGTAAGTTTTAATCCACACCCCATCAACGAGCGATTGCAATTCTCAATATAATCACGATATGTCATTGTGCGCACCACCGACGACAATCTCACATGCCCTATCTCGTCCCAATCATACTGAACATATAGTGGCACCGATGGAATATTTTGATTTACTAATTGATTATGGTCTGTATTCCATTGAGTAAAACTCACTCGTGGCAACTCTATACCCACGCCCAATTTAATTGATTTTGAAACATATCGTTGCCAATTAAAGGTCATATTTGAATGTCCACCCGACGCGCCGGCGCCATTTCCATCGATTAGATAAGCATCAACACTCTTATCATCATAAACACTTGATGTATAGCCAAGTGTTAAGCCCATACACCTAATATAAGCATGGTCACACTTTACATAATAATCATTACCCGTACCTCCATTAAACGCCAATGCTGCAAATAACCCTATGCGATATTTGTTTTTTGGCATCCCCACTACGTTAAGATTGATTGAACTTGATTTTACCGACATCTGCAATGAACTATAATTGCCAGGTGTGGCTTGAGTAAAATCAGAGGGCTTAAAATCTGACGGATTATTATATGGATTTCCCCAATCGGCAACTGCGATTGCCTTCACCGTTGCTCCCAACGAAAGATAAAATCTCTGCTCTTTGTCAATGATTGCAAAGTGAGGTCGGGCAAAATCAGGATCAACAGGTCGGTTTTCAATCAACACATCATAAGGATTGACCACAGTATCATTACTTGCACTATCATTACCTACAATAAAATCAATCTTTTTACCACAATGCAGTACATGCGCAGCCGGCTCCCAGGCCGAGAGAATCTGCAATCAGATCTTTGTTTTCGTATGTTCTGTAGCTTAACTTGTCCTGAATTACTTCTGTGAGGTAGGCTGTGCCAAGTCCAAGAAACATAAGCAGGGTCAATATGAGCAGGTTGATCAGTCTGGAGCCGCTCTTGCTTCTGAATGTCAGGAATGACAGTGGAATGAATGGGAAGAACATTACACTATGAGCAACCTTGTCAGCAGGCAGGCCGAACCATGTTCCGGAAACGTCAGGAATCTTGTCTCCATGAAGAAAGCACATCAATGCCACACCTGCCAGAT
>JAFOYQ010000139.1 GCA_017424575.1 Muribaculaceae bacterium | reverse complement strand
TCGAAGGTTCCGACTTTCCGAAGCTCTGGTAGGTCATCGAGAGCGCCACACCCTCACGCATCGCATCCACAATAGTCGTAAGGTGTTGCTGCCCCGAAAGCACATTTTCAAGCAGAATTCGGTTTTTGAGTTCCTGGCTCTCGTGCAGGATATTATTCACCGAAAAGGTCTGAATCAACCACTTGCGCATACCCATATTATCAATACCCTCTCGGTCGGCAACGACATAACCTCGTTGCGAGCGGCTATACTTTATCTCTATATCGAACAACTCCTCCACAGCATCGGTGTAGCGATGAAACTGACGTTCCGAAAGCTCCTCGCCACGCCCAAAGTGCGACTCAAAACGGTGTTGCAACTCGGCGAGCGTGATTGGGCCTCGATTGTAGATGGTCGAAACAAACCACACATATTTATTTAGCAGTCCTGCGGTACTCATAATGGAAAGAATTTAAAGAATCTTTGAGTTTTATTCTGTTCCTCTGGTAAAGTTACAAATAATTTTCTTTTTTAACCACAAATGTATAGCTCCAAACTGACAAAATTCGTCAGTAAAACAGTTTGTCCACAAAAAAGGAGTCGATTACTCAACTCCTTTGCGTGCGTCCACAATGACTATCCCATAATCTCCTCGACTAACTCGTCGAAGCGTCTTTCAACAAGTGCATCCCATATATCAGATTTATAACTTTTAATGTAATCCTCAGGATAAGGCAGTTTTTACCTAAATTCACCTTACTGCTAAATATGCATACTGAAGTCGATTTTGCAAACAGATCAAGAGTTCATTTATTCTGGACTACTTTAATCTAACGTGAATGCAATACAACGCCGTGATTGGATGATACTCCCTTACCTAAACATAATCCATTAGGGAAGAATATGTTTGCCGTAAAATCTAACGAGAATGATATTAATGGCTGACCTTTATATGTAGTTTGGCGAGTAATTATAGAATCGATATCAATAGTACACTCAATTCTGGGATCGATTTGCCACCCTATTCCTTTTGCAAAAGATATTATATTCCCCACTAAAATAGAATTTAATACAGCCATTTTATCTGTATTATCACTAATTTGCTTCCAAGATAAATAATTTTTTTGATTAAGTGGCAACCAACGCGATATATGATATTTAACAGGGGTATCTAAAACGCATAATGAAAATTCATTTTGCCTAATGCTTTCAATCATTAACACCCCTTTATTCTCATCGCCAATTAACAGCTCACTACCAATAAATCCACTGGCAAATAGCGAATGAGCTTGTTCTATGCCTTCATTTAAGCATACAATAGCAGCCTTACCTCCTATTATACGATATTGAATCAATGGATATTTATAGTTATATCCTACCCCAACGTGATTGTGAAAAAGAGTGTTTTCTGCTCCCGCTGCTTTTATTATCGCCCCGCGAAACTTTCTTAACTCTGATTGCTTTAACGATATATTAAAGACAACCGTCATCACTCTCAAAGTATTCATATTCAGTATTCTCTAAATTTTACGAAATCAAAATACGAAACCTTAACAACGATGCAGAAGATGAGAGGACTTACGAGTGTATCTTGAAAAACCGAAGATTCCTATTTGAGTCGAAAAGCGAAAAAGTCAAAACGCCATATTAGGTTAGGTAAAACTAAAACGGCTAACTCGTATTTTTGAGTTAGCGGTTTTAGCAATTGCCTTATTACTTTGTCACTACACATACAACTTTTCGCATGATGTAATAATCTCAAATCTAATATCACTGCCAAAAATTGATTGCAAAGTATCATTGCGCACATTCAATATTTGACTCATTGACATCTCAAAGATTAGCTGTTTTAAGTTCGTTTTAGAAATTTTTGTTTAACCCTCAAAATAGATGTGCTTTACACAACCCTGTATGTGTAACAAAAGGCTAGAAAATAAATAATAGCTATTGTGGGCAAAAGCTATTACTGCATCGACTTATTCCTTTG
>JAFOYQ010000138.1 GCA_017424575.1 Muribaculaceae bacterium | reverse complement strand
TTGTAAACAATGGTACGGTGTCGTTCCCTCGATATGAAAACAGCATAGCCATAATAAAGAGATATTAATGCAATAGAAATACATTTTTCTTCTGTTATAGTATCACCACGCCATCTTTTTTAGTCAAAAAAAGGTGGCGTGGTTGCAATTTGTGATATTTTTTGCAATTTTATTATCAAAAAGTTAGTAGAATATTATAAAAATCTTTATATTTGCAATCTAAAATATATATATAATGAAAATAACGATATTACAACGCGATATAGTTTGGGCCGATACGAAGCTTAATGTGGCTCGTGCCGATGAGGCAATCGACCGAAATGCTGGCGCCGACCTCTATGTGTTGCCCGAGATGTTTTCAACAGGATTTTGTACTAAACCCGAAGGTGTTGCTGAGAATGTTGATAGCGATACCCTTAAATGGATGAAGAAAAAATCTTCGGAAACTGGAGCAGCAATTGCAGGTAGCGTGGCTGTGGAGCATGAGGGTAAATTTTACAATCGATTTTATTTTGTGAAACCCGATGGCTCGGTGGCGCACTACGATAAAAAACACCTATTCACTTATGGTGGCGAACATAAGCGATTTACAGCAGGTGATAGCCGTGTGATTGTGGAGTGGAAAGGTGTGAGAATCTTGCTTGAGGTGTGTTACGACCTGCGTTTCCCCATCTGGTCACGCAATCGTGGCGACTATGACATGATACTTTATGTGGCAAGTTGGCCTACTCCACGAGTGAGTGCGTGGAGTGCATTGTTGGTGGCTCGCGCTATTGAAAATCAATGCTATGTGGCGGGTGTGAATCGCGTAGGCACCGACCCCACATGTGAGTATTGTGGTGGTAGCGTTATCATCGACCCTTATGGCAAAACAATTGCCGCGTGTGAAATGGGTGTAGAATGTGAAGCATCGGCCGAGGTGGATATGGAAAAATTAGAGGCATTCCGTGAGAAGTTTCCAGTCCTTAATGATGCTGATTTTTAATTTTGTATATAACTATAACAACATAAAACAATGATAGAACGCAAACTTTTATTGGGCGATGAGGCGATAGCATTAGGTGCTATACATGCCGGCATCAGTGGCGTGTATGCTTACCCTGGCACACCATCGACCGAAATTACAGAATATATCCAAGCCAACGCGTCGGAAGTGCGAAGCCGTTGGTGTACAAATGAAAAAACAGCCATGGAGGCAGCGTTGGGTATGTCGTATGCAGGCAAGCGTGCGCTTGTGTGTATGAAGCATGTGGGAATGAATGTTGCTGCCGATGCGTTTGTCAACTCGGGTATCACTGGTGTAAATGGTGGATTGGTAGTGCTTGCTGCCGACGACCCTTCGATGCATTCGTCGCAAAATGAGCAAGACTCACGCTTCTATGGCAAATTTACTATGATTCCTATTCTCGAGCCTTCTACACAACAAGAGGCTTACGAGATGATGAAATATGCCTACGAACTTTCAGAGCAGTTGCGATTGCCAGTGTTGATGCGTGTTGTGACTCGTTTGGCTCACTCTCGTGCAGGTGTTGAGGTGAAAGCCCCTGTGGCACAAAATGCACTCAACCCCGATAACGAACGAGGTCACTGGGTGTTGTTGCCTGCAAATGCTCGCCGTCAATATGCTGCGCTGGTTGAAAAACAACCACAACTTTATGCTTCGTCAGAGGCTTCACCTTTTAACAAAAAGGTGGCAGGCGAGGGGAAAGCAAAACTTGGTGTTGTTGCATGTGGCATTGCCTATAACTATGTAATGGAAAATAATCCTCAACAACTTGGTGTAAAAGTGTTGAAGGTGTCGCAATATCCTATTCCCGAAGAATCAATCAAAGCGTTGGCACAAGAGTGTGACGCGTTGCTTGTAGCCGAAGATGGTCAACCATTGGTTGAGGAGCAAGTGAAAGGATTGCTTGGCGCTGAATATGAGTTGAAAGGACGATTGACTGGCGACCTTCCTCGCACTGGCGAATTAACCCCCGATAGCGTGGGTGCAGCGCTTGGCGTGGTGCTTCCTCAATCGTTTGCCGCAGCGCAAAATCTTATGCCTCGTCCACCAGCGTTGTGTCAAGGTTGTGGACACCGCGATGTGTATGATGCGCTCAATAAAGTGGCTGCTGAATATGCCGACGCTCGCATCTTTGGTGATATTGGTTGTTATACTCTTGGAGCATTGCCTCCATTCCGTGCTATCGATAGTTGCGTTGATATGGGCGCATCAATCACAATGGCAAAAGGTGCTGCCGATGCTGGTGTGTTCCCTGCAATTGCTGTGATTGGCGACTCTACATTTACCCACTCGGGCATGACAGGTTTGCTTGACGCTGTAAACGACAATGCAAATATTACAGTAGTGCTCTCCGACAATCTCACAACCGCGATGACAGGTGGGCAAGACTCGGCTGGTACAAATAAGTTTGAGGCGATATGTCTCGGACTTGGAGTTGCTCCTGAGCATGTGCGCGTGGTGGTGCCATTGCCCAAAAATATGGAAGAAATTACACGCATCATTCGTGAAGAGATTGAATATAAAGGGGTGTCGGTAATCATTCCACGTCGTGAATGTATCCAAACTCTTAGTCGCAAACTCCGTCAACAAAAGGCTCAATAACAATGAAAAAAGATATAATTTTAGCAGGTGTAGGTGGTCAAGGTATCCTCACCATCGCAACAATCATAGGTGATGCTGCCGCAGTGGCAGGATTGAGTTTGAAGCAAGCCGAAGTGCATGGCATGAGCCAACGTGGAGGTGATGTGCAGTCTAACCTTCGCCTTTCAACCGACGAAATATATTCCGACTTGATTAAGGAGGGGGCTGCCGATTTGATTATCTCAATGGAGCCAATGGAAGCATTGCGCTATTTGACCTATCTCGATAAAGAGGGGTGGGTGGTAACATCATCGCATCCGTTCAAAAACATCACAAACTATCCCGACGATGAGGCTTTGATGAACGAACTTAATAGTTTGCCTCAAGTGGCAACATTGCCTATCGAGGATGTGGCAAAAGAGAACAATATGCCTAAGAGTGCTAATGTAATATTGCTCGGCATGGCAGCTCGTTATATCGAAATTCTCACTCCTGAGCAGTTGCGCGAAAGTATTGCTCGCGTATTTGCATCAAAAGGTGCAAAAGTGGTGGAAATGAACCAACAAGCATTCGACCTTGGGTTGAACGCTGTTAAATAAAAACTGAAACGATGAAAATTTTTAGTGAAGAGTTGGTTGCAAAGGCAGTGAAAGAACTTCACATCGCCGACCTCTCAAAGGCTACTATTGGAGAGGTGCTTCTCGTGGCTCAATATCTCGAAAAAGAGACTGGCATACCTTTTATTCGCATGGATCAAGGTTCGCCTGGCTTGCCAGTGAATCAACTTGGTGTTGAGGCCGAAAAAGCAGCGCTCGACCGTGGAGTGGGCTCGCAATATCCTGCTGCGGCTGGTGTGCCCGAATTGAAGTATGAGGCATCGCGATTTGTCAAGGCATTTATGAATGTAGATATTTCGCCTCGCGCATGTGTCCCTACGGTAGGAAGTGTGGCTGGCTCGTATGGCTCGTTTATCGCTTGCACTCAACGCACTCCTGGCAAAAACAAGGTGCTTTTTATCGACCCTGGTTTTCCTATCCAAAAGTCGCAGTTGCGCATCATAGGTGCCGAGTGGGTTGAATTTGATATCTACAACTATCGTGGCGAGGCTTTGCGTGAAAAATTGGAGAGTATGATGGCGGGTGGCGATATTGCCGCAATCGTTTACTCTAATCCAAACAATCCCGCATGGATATGTCTTGAAGATGCCGAACTCAAGATTATTGGCGAACTTGCTACAAAATATGATGTGATTGTGATGGAAGATTTGGCTTATTTCTGCATGGACTTCCGCACCGATATGGGGCATCCATTCGAGCCACCATATCCACCCACAGTGGCACATTATACCGATAATTACATCTTGATGCTTTCGTCGTCAAAGATATTTAGTTATGCTGGTCAGCGCATGGCGTTGACTTGCATCAGCGACAAACTTTTTGACCGTCAATTCCCTGCGTTGGCTGAGCGTTATAAAGATGCTGGCGTATTTGGTCAAACTCTCATTGCATCAATTCTTTATATGATTACATCGGGCTGCACTGCCTCAACACAATATGCTTACGCCGAAATGTTGCGTCTATCAACCGAGGGTGAAATCAACTTCGTTGAAGATACTCGCGAATATGCTCGTCGCGCCGAAAAGATGAAGAAAATATTTACCGACAATGGTTTCCACATCATTTATGACTATGATGTAACCAAGCAAGTGGGCGATGGTTTCTTCTTTACCATTGGCTATGGCAATATGACAGGGGGAGACCTCTTGAAAGAATTGCTCTACTATGGAGTGAGCAGTATTTCGCTCTCTACTACAGGTAGTGACCAACAAGGTGTGCGTGCTTGCACCTCGCGTATGCGCGACGACCTCTATGATGTTATGGCTGAACGCATGAAGGCTTTCAATGAAGACCACCCATTGAACTAATATTAGAACAATATAATACCAATATACAATGATTTGGAATCCCAATAAAGAGTGTATGAGTCGCGATGAAATGCACGCATTGCAAGGTCGTCGACTACAAAAATTGGTAACGTATGTGTATCACAACGTGCCATTCTATCGCAACAAAATGCAAGCGATGGACCTCTCGCCCGAGGACATCAAAAGCATCGATGATATAGTGAAACTCCCTTTCACAACAAAGCAAGACCTTCGCGACAACTATCCTTATGGTTTGCAAGCAGCACCCCCTTCAGAGATTGTGCGTGTGCATGCTTCGTCGGGCACTACAGGTAACCCCACAATTGTGGGTTACACTCGCAAGGACTTGGCAGTGTGGTCAGAGGTGATGGCTCGTTGTTTGACTGCTTATGGCGTTACTCGCGAAGATACATTCTCGGTGAGCTACGGCTATGGCTTGTTTACTGGAGGTCTTGGCGCACACTATGGTGTGGAAAACCTCGGAGCAACTGTTGTGCCTACCTCTACAGGTAACACCGAAAAACATATACGACTCATTCGCGACTTGAAAATTTCGGGTATCGCTTGTACTCCATCTTATGCTCTCTACCTTGCCGAAACTCTCGACAAAATGGGTTTGACAAAGGAAGATATCAATCTTCGCATTGGGGCGTTTGGGGCCGAGCCTTGGACCGAAAATATGCGCAAAGAGATTGAAGAACGCCTTGGCTTGAAAGGGTATAATATCTATGGTTTGAGCGAAATTATGGGCCCTGGTGTGTCGTATGAATGTCAAGAGCAAAACGGCTCACACATCAACGAAGACCATTTCTATCCCGAAATCATCAATCCCGACACTCTTGAACAACTTCCTTATGGCACACAAGGGGAATTGGTATTTACCACTCTCACAAAAGAGGGTATGCCTGTGCTTCGCTATCGCACAAAAGACCTTTGTACACTCATGGACGGCACTTGTGCTTGTGGACGCACATCGGTGCGCATGGGACGCATCATGGGCCGTAGCGACGATATGCTCATCATTCGTGGTATCAATGTGTTCCCATCACAAGTGGAAAGCGTTATCCTCGAAATGCCCGAATTTGAACCTCAATACATGCTTGTTGTTGACCGCGTGAACAATCTCGACACATTGCAAGTTCAAGTAGAGGTGCGTCGCGACTTCTTCAGTGGCGATGTGGGTAGCATGTTGGCTATGAAAAAACGCCTTGCCGACAAACTCAAAAGCGTGCTTTCAATCAGTGCCGATGTGCGCTTGATGGAGCCAAATAGCATCGAACGCAGTCAAGGCAAGAGCAAACATGTGATAGATAAACGTAATCTCTAACCATTAAAACACAGGATATTATGACAATCAAACAACTATCAATTTTCCTTGAAAATAAGACAGGTCGCATCAACGACCTCACAAAGATATTAGGCAAATATGGCATCAATATGCACGCGTTCAGTATGGCCGAAACTACCGACTTCGGTATCTTGCGCCTTATCGTGTCCGACGTGGAACGAGCAGTAGAGGTGTTGCGCAACGAAAACTTTGCCGTGATGTTGACCGATGTTGTATGTATCAGCTGTCCTAACGTGGCAGGTTCGCTCTCTGAAATTCTCGACCACTTAGCTAAAAACGACATCTTCATCGAATACATGTACGCCTTTGCCGAAGGCGACAAAGCCAACGTCGTAATCCACCCCAACGACCTCGAAAAATGCCTCGCCGAACTCTCAAAATGCGAATGCAATATTAATAAGTTGTAAAAATTGGTATATATCACATAACCGAGGGGGCAAAATTTGCCCCCTCAGTTGTATTTAGACATTAGTTCTCAAATAAGACCTTTTGAAACTTGTATTTTATTCAACCTCAGTTTTTACTACATTTTGCCATTCTAAATGAGCACTACAACATGCATTAACTAATTTTCTAAAAGGATTTGGGCCATTAGATGTTATCCTAAATGATTGTGCATTTATAACCAGTTCGTCTATTTTTTGCGATTCTAAACATTTCTGAAAAAAGTTTTTATATACTTCTATCGCACTATCTTCATTACTATCTAATATAAATTGAAATGTAACTGATTCAACCCTTGGAGCTTCGTATTGATTATAGTATGTTAATGGTTCAAAACATGGACCTCCTTGAGAATATATCAAAAATGTTATACCTCCATAAAATTCAAATGATAATTGTTTTCCTTTGAGGTTTATATTTTGATATTTAGAATTAGAAACACTCCACCCCTTTTCAATTGCACATTTCAGACACCAATCAATCTCATTTGAAATCCTTTTTGCTTGCTCTTTTGCAAATTCTTCATTGCAACAAGTAACATCGATTTCAAGTGAAATAATTGGATAATCGAATTCACTCATTCGGCTAGGAAGTTCGGGCGGAATTGCGGTTGAAAAATTTGGTGCATTCATACTCATTCTATTCAAATTTATATTTGATATATTTTTATGTTCACGACTTAATATATCTTATTGCACCTCTATATGGAAACGGATAATCTGCAACGCTCTTATTTAGATACAAATTATTCCCTTCAATATCATCTGTTATTCCTTCGATTTGATATCTTGATGTTTTATAAGGCTCTCCGTTTTCATCGTGAGTCGCTAATTCCCATTTTGTTGTAGGCTTAATTACCAATCGCACGATTCCTTTATATACTCCTAGCACATAATCCACATTATCTGCTATTTTTTTATTTAAATGCCAATATTTCCTCGTTGATTCATACAAGTTTGGTCGAACATATTCATCTTTACAATTTTTTTGATTATATGTTTGATTTAAATTTACCATTAACAGTGTATGACCTGGCCTTAATACTAATTTTTGACATCTATACAATTGAATGATTTCATTGGTAGTTTTTATTCCTTCATTCCATTGATGATGACCTGCCACTATATTTGTTAGGAATGTAGATGTATTAAACTTTGAATACGTCAATAAATCTATGATTGTTGATTCTATATTATACGCTTCTCTCTCCGAATCAAGCCCATGCCTAATGATATAATGTTCTACATTTAATCCAATCGATAATATTTCTCGTATTTTATCCAATTTTAGTGTTTTGTCATCGCAAGATATTGCATCTTTTGCATGATCAAAAACTCTATTTCCCAGCCCTTTTCCTATATAAAATATACATTTATCTCGTGGATCAACTAAACAATAAACATAGTATTTTAATGCATCTATTTCTGCTTGTTCAAAAATTGTATTCATATATTGAGGTATTTATCTATGTTCACAAAGTTATAAAAATTCGGATAAAAAATATAGGACACAGCAACTTTTTACCTTTTCAATATTATTTTTTACCCAAAACGACATTCATCGAATACATGTATGCCTTTGCCGAAGGCGACAAAGCCAATGTCGTAATCCACCCCAACGACCTCGATAAATGCCTCGCCGAACTCTCAAAATGCCAATGCAATATTAATAAGTTGTAGAGAGAAATATCCGTATATCTTTTCAAGGAGGAGTGTAGATGCACATCTCCTTTGTTTTATTGGTATTTGAGGTGTTTTTATAATCATTTTTCGTATCTTTGTGAAAGTAAAAAGAGTATGGACGAAAAGATGGTAAAATTAACATCTCGATCGGGGCTGGTGCTTGAAGGTGGGGGCATGCGTGGCGTGTTTACCTGTGGGGTGCTTGATAATTTTATGGATCGCGACATCCGATTTCCCTACACTATTGGCGTAAGCGCAGGAGCATGTAATGGGTTGTCGTATATGTCGCGCCAACGTGGACGTGCCAAATATAGCAACATTGATTTGCTTGAAAAGTATCGTTACATAGGATTTCGACACTTACTAACCAAACGAAATATAATGGATTTCAAACTTTTGTTTGAAACATTCCCCAACGAGATTATCCCCTATGACTATGAGGGTTATGCGCGTTGTGAGGAGCGATACGAGATGGTCACTACAAGTTGCGAAACAGGCGAAGCGTGCTATTTTGAGGAGAAACAGACGCCCTCGCGCATCATTGATATAGTGAGGGCATCAAGTAGTTTGCCTTTTGTGTGTCCGATAGCCTACGTTGATGGTCGTCCTATGCTTGATGGGGGGATTGCCGATTCTATACCTTTACTCCGTGCAAGAGAGCTGGGATATGATAATAATGTGGTGGTTGTGACCCGCAATCGTGGCTATCGCAAAGCCGATAAACCTGCGTTTGTCCCACCATTTTTCTATCAAAAATATCCTGCAATGCGCGAAGCAATACGCAATCGTAGCAAGATATACAACGAACAACTTGCACTTGTGGAACAACTTGAAGATGCCGGCGAATTAACTGTTATACGCCCTGTGCGCCCTATTGTGGTAGATCGCATGGAGCGAGATATCTCAAAACTTATCGATCTTTATGACGAGGGGTATGAGTTGGCTGCAAAATTAATATTTGAATAACAACAGAAAAAACGACATACCATGAGAAAGAATTTTGGAGTAAAGACATGGCTATATCCTATGCCAGTGTTTATCGTGGCGGCCTATGATGAAAATGGTGTGCCCAATGCTATGAATGCGGCATGGGGTGGGGTATATACCGATGACATGATAGGCATTTGTCTATCGGAAGGGCATAAAACCACTAAAAACATTCTTGCAACACGAGCATTTACTGTAAGCATGGCCACTGCCGATAAGGTTGCAGAGTGTGATTATGTGGGGATTGTTTCGGGTAATAAAGTTCCCGACAAATTTACCCGAGCAGGATTTACGGCTGTGAAATCGGAATTTGTTAACGCCCCCATAATTGCCGAATTGCCAATGACATTGGAGTGTGAACTTGTGTCATACGACGAAGAAACTTGTCACATGGTAGGGCGCATCGTTAACGTGTCGGCCGACGAGCGCATTCTTACTCCCGACGGCAAAATCGACATCACATTACTTCAGCCAATCATCTACGACACAATCAACAAAGACTACCTCACTATCGGTCCCAAAGTGGGCAATGCCTTTGCCGACGGCAAGAAAGTGAAATAAAGTAACATTTGATATTCATAATAAATCATATTTACTCCACAACGATTGTTGTGGAGTTTTTATTGACAAACGATAAAAAATATTAAAAATTAGGCAAAATTTATCGTTTTTCAATAAATTGTTTATACATTTGCATATCGAATTTCGATAAATGGTGTTGTGATAGTCAATTTACGCGCGTGGACTTAAGCAATAGTGTTTGTTGAATAAATCGGGGGGATTGGGACAAAATGTAAATCCAATGCAAAAAACAGAGCTACTTCCCTCTCATGAAAAAGTATTATAATGTATAACTTGAAAAAATTTTTATTATGAATTCTAAAAAGTATTATCGACAAATTTTGCCATTAGTCATCTTTGCAACAATTGTTTCTTTGGGTTGGCTTTATTGGACTGTTGGTCGTTCAGTGTTTACTTTTATGGGTGATGATGTCGTAAATTGGAATGAGTTTGAACCGTTGAGGTGGGTTGTTGTAATAGGATATTCGGTGTTGGCTCTTGTTTTGACAACTATTCAAACGATATTTTTTGTGAAACAATTGCGCAGCTTAAAGCGAGGTGTAATGTTTAATCGTGGTTGTTGGAAGTTGATAATGTGGTGGGGCATTGTGTGGGTATTTTATGATTTTTGTGCTGCCAATCTTCCCGAAATGATTTATTCGCAACGATTGACAAAAATTGTGATTGATGAAACTATGGTGGGAGTCGCAGTTATTGCGTTTGTATTTTCGTTCCTCTATCGTATTGCTACCGATGTCGCTGAGGAAAATAATCTTACGATTTAACCAGGGAGGACACAAATTATGGCTATCATAATAAATCTTGATGTGATGATGGCGCGACGCAAAATGTCGCTCAATGAACTCTCTGAACGTGTGGGCATTACAATAGCCAATCTCTCAATTCTTAAAACAGGCAAGGCAAAGGCGATACGTTTCTCTACACTCGATGCCATCTGCAAGGCTCTTGACTGCCAGCCTGCCGATATTATTGAATACCGCGAAGAATAACCTCTAAATAATCTGTTTTTATAGGATAGTAATTTGTCGTAACTTTGCAATCTAATATAACGAACAACAATGAGCGAAACACAACAAAGCATATTTCAACGCCCAGTGTGGGTGGTAGTGTTTGCCCTCACAGCTGCTATAGCTTGGGGGTGGGCTTACCCTCTTATCAAACTCGGTTTTGACGAGTGGCACATTACCCAAGATATGACCGGTAGCAAGATGCTCTTTGCCGGAATTCGTTTTGCTATTTCGGGATTGATTATCCTCGCCATTGGACGCAGTTCGCACAAAAGTTTTAAGATGGCGACTTCGCACGATTGGCTTTATATCATAGCCTTTGCTCTACTTAACACCACACTGCATTACACTTTCTTCTACATAGGTTTATCGCACAGCGAAGGGGCTCGAGCCGCTATTCTCAACTCGCTCGGCACATTTATGCTCGTATTGCTGGCATGCATGGCATTCAAGAGCGATCGTCTCACTTCGAGCAAAATCGTAGGTTGCGTAATAGGGTTTGCTGGTATTCTTGCACTCAACATCGGCGGCGGAGAAAGTGGCACATTCACGCTCATGGGCGACGGTATGATTATTCTAAACGCACTCTGCTCGGCATTTGCCGGACTGATGACTCGTGGAGTGAGCCGACGCATTGATATCGTAGTTGGCACAGGTTATAGTCTTGCCATAGGCGGGCTACTTCTCATCATTCCCGGACTCGCACTCGGAGGTACATTGCCACATATTTCCGTGGCAGGAGTCGTCATCTTGACTCTACTTATAGCCATCTCTACGATAGGATTTTCGCTCTACAACAAACTATTGAGTTGTAATCCTGTGGGGAAGGTAGCGATATTCAACTCCTTGATACCCATTGTAGGAGCACTCTCATCATGCCTTTGTCTTGGTGAGCCATTTTACTGGAAATATCTCCTTGCCGCGCTCCTCGCCACCACTGGTATCTATGTAATTAACCGAGGAAAAAAGTGATATCGTTTTCGTTATTTTTACCTATATTTTTTACAACACTTATTCAAAAAATATCTACAACATACCTTATTTTACCATAAAAAGCAGTAATTTTGCAGAATAATTTACCAATATTATGGCTATTAAGAATAATGTGATGATTGTGCGTCAACGATTGTTGACACGTCTCATCAGTCTATGGAATAAGGACGAATTGGTTGAGAAAATCGACCGTTTACCTATCGAATTAAGTCCCCGCAAAGCAAGTGTGCTTGCTCGCTGTTGTGTGCATAAAGAGCGAGCAGTGTGGAAATATAAGTCACTACCATTGATGGGATTTGACATGAGCGACGAAGATGATGAGTTGACACCATTGTCGGAGTATGCTAATCGCGCATTGAATCGCGAAAAAACTCGCGACAACATCATGTGTGTGGTCGATGAAGCATGTTCTTCGTGTGTGCGCACCAACTATCAAATTACCAACTTATGTCGTGGATGCGTGGCGCGAGCTTGTTCACTCAACTGCCCCAAAGATGCAATTGAATTTGACTCTGAGACAAGCCAAGGTCGCATCAATCAGTCGAAATGTATAAGTTGCGGCAAGTGTTTCAATAGTTGCCCATATCATGCCATTGTTCATATCCCCATTCCTTGCGAAGAAGCGTGCCCAGTAGGAGCTATCAGCAAAGATGAATTTGGAGTAGAGCATATCGACGAGTCAAAATGTATCTATTGTGGTAAATGCTTGAATAGTTGTCCGTTTGGTGCAATTTTTGAAATATCGCAAGTGTTCGATATTCTTCAAAGTATCAAACGTGGAGAAAAGGTTGTGGCAATGGTTGCACCAGCTATCCTTTCGCAATACAAAGCCCCTGCCGAATTTATCTATAACTCCATCAAAGAAATAGGTTTTGCCGATGTTGTTGAGGTGGCTCAAGGTGCAGTGATTACTACCGAAAAAGAGAGTGAAGAATTGAAAGAGAAACTCGAAGAGGGACAATCGTTTATGACCACGTCATGTTGCCCAGCATACATTGAAATGGCCGAAAAGCATGCCCCCGAATTAAAACAATACATTTCAAGCACTCGCTCGCCAATGTATTATACAGCACAAATAGTGCGCGAGCAATACCCCGATGCAAAAGTCGTGTTCATCGGTCCATGTATAGCCAAGCGCAAAGAGGCTCGCAAAGACGATTTCGTTGACTATGTAATGACTTTCGAAGAGTTGCAATCAGTGTTTGAGGGTATGGAGATTTCTCTCGACGAGGAAAAAATATTCCGTCTCCCCATCAAAGTTGCACGTGAGGCTCATGGCTTTGCTCAAAATGGAGGGGTAACAGCCGCTGTTGCTGCTCATGTAAATGGTGCGTTCTCATTTACTCATCAACAAATTTCAAACCTCGACAAAAAGACTGTTGCTCTATTGAAGGCATACGGCAAGACAGGCAAATCACCTGCTCAATTCCTCGAAGTTATGGCATGTGAAGGTGGTTGTATTTCAGGTCCAAGCCTACACACTGCTTATGATGCTGGTCGCAAACTGTTTAATGACGCATTAAAAAGCAAAGAATCAATGCTTAAAGAGGAAGAATAGCCTCAAACCCTATGAACCAACTGATTGAAAAATTATCCACATTGCGATGCCTTGAAATTAAGGAATTTGAGCAATTGATTTCGGCATGTGTCAAATGCGATGATTCGTTCAATCAACTACGTGATAAAGCCACCCAAGTTGCTCGCGAGCAATTTGGGTGTGGTGTATATATGCGTGGATTGGTGGAGATAAGTAGTTATTGCAAAAACAATTGTTATTATTGTGGATTGCGTCGCGATAATCGTAACGCTTCTCGTTATCGACTTAGTGATGGCGAAATCCTATCAACATGCATTGAGGGGTATGAGGTAGGATTGCGCACCTTTGTGTTGCAAGGGGGAGAAGATGCTGCGTTTACCGACAGCCGACTCGCTAACCTCATTGCGCAGATACGCCACAATTGTCCCGATGCTATTGTGACACTCTCGTTGGGTGAACGCTCAAAGGAGTCGTATCAGCGTCTATATGATGCTGGAGCATCACGCTACTTATTGCGCCACGAAGCCGCCAGCCAATCATTATATGAGCAAATCCACCCTTCAGATATGTCGTATGACAATCGCATAAACTGCATAAAATCGCTTGCCGAAATAGGTTATCAAACGGGTATGGGTATGATGGTTGGCGTGCCAGGACAAACGATAGAACATCTTATTAATGACATATTGTTAATGAGGGAGTTGCGTCCTAAAATGATAGGAATAGGCACCTTCATTTCACACCCTCACACCCCATTCGGTATTCACACTTCGGGCGATTTGCGCCTCACCTATATCATCATCGCTATAGCGCGATTAATGCACCCTCAAGCATATATCCCAGCTACTACAGCCTTGCAGACACTCTCAGCCACTGGCTATATCGACGGAATACTCTCGGGAGCAAACGTAGTGATGCCCAATATAACACCTCTCACCGTACGTCCTAAATATGAAATCTACAAGGGGAAACACCACACCACAACCCCCATTGCCGAAACTATTCAATCGTTGGCACAACAACTTTCCGCAATAGGTTATCACCTCTAAAAAATACCCGCGCCCGGGAAAGTATAGACAGAAAGACATAATGAGCAGAAATTTATTTTCTCTCCAAGCTCTCCCTTTGATTGCAAGGCAATTAGGGGGAGTACGGCAAAGCCGGGAGGGGGTTAAAATATGTTTCATTCTGGCATTCTGTCAAAAAATCATTCACGCCAGGAAAGGTTTAGACAGAAAGACATAATGAGCAGAAAGGCAGGTTTTTATTTTGTTGAGTTTCATTGCGTTAGCTTTATGTCCTTCTGTTCTTGTGTCTTTATTTTTTTTGACAAAAGCACACAAGTACATGCCTTTATCGATGCTTTTTTGCGTTTTTGTCGTTTAATTTTGGTTTTTATAATTTATTTTCATACATTTGCCTAATTATTATGGGTTATTGTCCCCATGAATAAAAATTTTATTGAAAATAACACCCAAAAATCATAAACTTATGAAAGCTAAACTTTTACACCTCTTTGCCGTTTGTATGGCAATGGTTACGGCAATCCCTATTGCCTTGGCAAATCCTGCCAACTACAAAATCACGTTTAACTCAACAGCGGTCGCAACTCATCAAGTAAGTTTATATACAAGTACTGGATCCGCACAGCAAATGTCCGTTGCTAATGATGTGATGTACACTATTATGCCTGCAAATTCAGGCAAGCAAGTTTCTTATTATGATTGCTCAACAAAAACACTTGGCGCAATTAATACAGGCTCTACCAATCTGATTAGTTGTGGTTCGGCAACTGACGATAGCGGGAACTTAATTGTTGGTGTCGAACAAAGTTTCTTTTATTCAACTGTAAATACAATTAAGGTTTTCAAAGCCAACAAATCTGGAGTTGTTTCCACTTCAAGTACAAAAACCTATAATTTAGGTCGTTCTGGAACTAATGCTTTTCGAACTGATATGTGGCATGCTTCTGGCGACATATATGGAGGAAACGGATCTTTATGGTTTTCAAATGGCACCTATATCGTAGAAGTTCCCATTAAAAATGGTACTGTTCAGTCTATAATCACACATACTACACCAAGCACTCCAGCAGGATTAAGTGCTAATGGGTGGGCTTCACAAACTCGTTTAGCCCCATACGGAAATTCAAATGAATTTGTATACAACAATGGCCAAGGTGTGTATGATATAACCATAAATAATAGCACAATTACTGGCACTAAATTAACAGATTACTCTCGACATGGTGGTGATATTGAATATCTAAGAGGCCACAAGATTTTTGCTAGAAATGCTAACGCTGCAGCAAACGATGGCTATATTACAATTGAAGATATTACAACAGGAACTGCACAAACGATTCAATCGGCATTTCTTGTTGCACAAGGAGTTGGAGGATTCACAGGACAAACAAATGTATGGTGTGAGTTCAAACTTATTGATGATAATACTTTAGCATTATACACATTTGTTCCTAAAGGTGGATTTAGTAAATATTTAATTACTGCCACCCCTGATGTATCAAACATTACATCGCTATCATATAAACTAGAAGAAAGCAATGGTATTCAAAACATTAAATTAAGTTGGACAGCACCAAGTAAAGGTGTGTTGTCAGAATACTATATTTATAGAGGGAACTCTTTAATTGGAAAAACTACCACAACATCATATACTGATCAAAATGTATTTGAAAATGCCACTTATAAAGTTGTTCCTGTTTTTGACGGAGTACCTGAAGATTCAAAATATGGGGCAACAGTAACTACTACCGATGTTGTAACTTGCACTGACCCCGTAACCAATGTAACAGTTGCATATAACAATAATGTAGGTAATAGCATTGTTGTATCATGGGATGCTCCTAATGGAGTAATAGCCCCCAACAAATATCAAGTTTGCTATTCAACCAATGGAGGCACTTCTTGGTCAACACCAGTTGAAACAACCGACCTTACTTATACTTTTGACAACCTTGCTGTAGGCACTTACACATTTAAGGTAACACCTATTTACAACGGTTCTGCTGGTGAAGAAGCTGCTTCTGGAAATATTAATGCCCTTGCTCCTACGGGACACGAATTGATAGTAACTAGAAAATGGACAGAAGGAATCGCGGGAACAGTTGATGGTGCTAAAAACATGGCAGTATCTAACGATAGAGTATATTTGGCAAGTCCCAATTATGCAGCTCTTCCATACGTAGGACCAAATGTGAAAGACAAAATTGACCCAACAACTGGCAATTGGCCTAATCTTTCAACCGACTATGCTGTTGGGAACGTGGGTTTTTCAATGGATAATGACGACGCTGGAAACATTATCGTAAAAACAGGAGATTATTTTGGCAATGCAGCTACTCAATTCTCAATATTCCCTGCTGGAGCAACAACTAAAGATGGGGAGAAAAAAATAAGCGTTACAGGTGATTATGCTCCCGGTGGACGTGCCGACTATATAGGCGCACAAGGAGATTTATATAATGGCACCGGATATATTTGGCTTATTCCTCAAAATGCACAAAAAGTAGTACGTATAACTGTTGTAAAAGGTGCTACATCAGCTATTACAACATGGCCATTAGAATCAAACATTGCAAGTGCTGAAGTAATTGTTCGTCCTCTTGATGGTAACCGTTTGTATTATCATCATCAAGGAACAGGTTATAGAATCATTACACTCCCTGAACCAAATACTACGATTACCTCTAATTTGATTGAAAACATTTCTGTAACAGGCACTCCATATAGCAATTTGAGTTCTGATATGTTCACGTTGCAAGGAAACTTATTGCAAGTAAGAAGTGCTGGTGAGGGATCACAAGATATATCTTTTTGCATCGCGAATTTATCAAACAATGGAGAACTTTTAAAATATAATGACAAAACCTCAATTACTCCATTTGATGGAACTACATCATCTTTATCTCGTGTAGGTTCATTGGTTCGTGCTGTAAAAGTCGATGACTATAACTATGATGTATATAGTTACTCACCAGGATTTGGTGCAGATTGCTATAGAGTGACTGCAAATCCTGTCTTCACAATTACTGGAGCAATTCAATCGCTTGATTATGAATATTCATCAACAGAAACCGAAGAGGGTATTCGCCAGGATGTTGTGTTAACATGGACTGCTCCTGAAAATGCGTTCCCTACAAGTTACAAGATCTATCGCAATGGATCTTTCCTTAAATCAGTTGATGGCTCTACTCTTACATATACCGACAAAAATATAAATGAAAATTATACATATAAAGTAGTTCCTTATTTTGCAGGCATAGCAGAAGATGCATCACTCGGTTTGGAAGTTACAACCACAGAAGTTGAAACAATCCTTTATGCTCCTACAATTTCAGATGTGCGTAATTATGATGGCTATTCAATCGTGGAAATTTTCTACAAAATGCCAAGTCTCAACAAAGTAAAACCTGCTTATTACAATATTTATCGTAATGGAGTGTTGCTTGAAACAGGTATGACTCAATATAACTTTATTGATGACCAATTGCCTAAGATTTCTGATGATGTAGAATACACTTATACTGTTGAGGCTGTATATAGTGCAACATACGACAATGCTACTCGTACAAGCCAGGGGGAGGATATTATGGTAAAAGCACGCGATTGGGGATTGTCAGGCTATCAACTTCAAGAGATTTATAATATCCCTGTTTCTCCTGCGATTGGCAATCTTCCTAACAACTTCACAAACTTCGAATATTATCGTCAAGGTCATTTCTATAATGGAAGTTGGTATATCGCACAACGCGCCGACAATCTCGCTAAAAAAGATGACCCAAATGTTCCTACTAGTGATTCGGACAAATACAATGACATTAAATCAGATGTAGCAGGCACAACTGGTGGCGTATTACAAATTAAAGCTAATACTGATATTGATATTTATACTGGCTTTACCGCAAACAAACCTATTACATCTGAAGCATTTGCATCGGTGGGTCTTGCCATCGATGATGCTGGTAACATTTTTATGCGTCACAACAATAGCAATGCTGGGTTGGCTGCAACAGCTCCTACTATTGACAGAATTACCGGACTACCAATTAACTGGTTAACATATATTTCAGATGGTTTCACTCGTCGTATCACTCGTGGTGCTATATACAAGCACAAAGGTGATGGCACATACGAAACAGAACCGACTATTATTAATCTTGACCCATTATGGACTTCCAACGATTGGATTAACACCATGGCGTTCACTTATCAAAACGGCTCTGCGGGAGATAAAAATGGTCAAGTAACAGGCCGAAGCGACTATTATAGTATGTATGGCGATGTGATGAGTGCTGAAGGTGGTTTCATTCTCATCTCACCATCGTGGACTCACTGTATTTTCAAAGTGAAAGTCGCCAACGGAGAATATGTAAACCACGAAACTCATGACATCAAAGAATACCAAAGTGCGGAAGGTCAAGTCAATGTAAAAACTGGTACAGAAAACTATGGTTTCAGAATTGATGGCCGTAACGCATGGGTGGCTCAAATTCGTTCAAATGGTTACTTTGGTATCCACGGCGAAGAGGACCATGCCGGTGAAGGCGAAGAAGTTCACGAGCATGAGAAGCACGCAATCTTCGTTGCCGATAGCCGTATTAACAACACTGGTGGTACTTCGATCGTAGCATTTGATAATAAATCTACCGAAGTTAACGATGGTGAAACATTCTTGATTACTCCAGCAAGTATGTATTCTCGTAACTATGGTGACTTTATCGTTACTCGTGGTACTAAATCAAGTGTTGGTGATGCCGCAGCTGATGCCAAGTTTATGCCTCCTATGCCAGTAGCTCAAATGAAGCAAACTGATATTAATGATAATATTGCTACCAATGCAAATGGTAACTGGTTCCATGCCGAAATAAGTACTTACACAAATACTGAAGGTAAAGATGCTGAATGTGTAGATATTTATCAATATGTGCCAGGTGTGCGTTTTGCTAAATATCGTTTGATTCCTGACCTCAGTTTGCCGGTGGTATCACCTACATTGGAAATCACGACTGCTTACAGCGAGGGAAGAACTGCGATTACTCACTTTAATGGTAGATCAACATGGCAACGTCCTGGAACATTTGCTTTGACCGATCCTGACAATGCAAGTGTGTGGATTAAATCTTACTCATTTGAACTCCTCGATGCTAAGGGTAACGTGGTTTATAGCGACGAAGTGCCTGAAGCAAAAGATGCCGATGGTAATATAGTGATAGATTATGAGTTTGACTATGTTGTCGATAAAGGTATTGATAATGTAGATAATTGTGATCTCGACTTCCAAACATATACAGCTCGTATTGCAGTTAATTATGAATTTAAAAATGGTGATATCCAACAATCATCATTCAACTACGCTATCGCAAGCAACGACTATGATGCTGAAAAAGCATCTGACCTCGCAGTGCATGTGTTCAAGAAAGAAAAAGTAACTGAATATGTGTGGGTAGAAAACCCAAATACTACCGAAACAACCGAAGATGATTGGGTTGCTGTGCCAAAAGAATTTGACACATATCGTGTAGAACTCGACTTTAATCCTCCAGCATGGAGCGCAGATGCTAATCCCGAGCCTATCTCTTACTACACTGTTAAAGCTCTTGTAAACAATCAAACCGACTTGATAGAAATAACCGATTTCCATCTACACACTGGAGCTGAGGTAGTGAATGGTGTGGAAAAAGCAACCTATGAAGTTGCCAGCCAAATTCCTGGAACATACAACTTTAGCCAATACAATAATGGTGGAAATAAAGCTCCATATTATCATACTGTAGGTAAAGATTATGGAGTGGGTGGCGAATCACGTCGAGCTGGAGTATTGACATGGCACCACAAAGTGGATTATGGACAATACACTGGAGGTGTGGCAACTACAGCCGAAGGCGATGAAATCGTAATTACCGACGAACCTAATAAATGGGTGTTTATTGTAGAAGCTCATTATGGAGCAAAGAACCGTTATATTGCCAAATCGGCTGAAGCTTCGATAGGTGTTG
>JAFOYQ010000137.1 GCA_017424575.1 Muribaculaceae bacterium | reverse complement strand
GATTGGTGATTGGCGATAATACCAAAAGCATCGGAGCAAAGGTTACTCACGACAGCCCTAAACTTAAAGAAGTGATTTTGCTCGCTAATGAAGCTCCAGCAACCGATGGCAATGCTTGGTCGGAAGACACTCCTATCGGCATTTTCTATACACCAAACTCATATCGCAATCACATATCGGGCAGCCGAGTATATTACACTCGTGGAGACTCTATTGCTTCACCATTTGAAGATGATGTATTGTTGCGTGCATTGGCCGAAAAGCGAATTTACTCAATGTATGACCTTGCAGAATTAAAAGATGTAGAGAATTTGATTAACGGCAATAGCGAAGTGAAGAACTTCAACGAATTAGTAATGGCTGTTGAAGTAAAAGAATTGGGCGATAACTCATTGAGCAACTGTCCTAATCTTGAAGAGGTAACACTGCCTATTAATGTAGAATCAATCTCAGCTGGTGCTTTCAATGGCTGTAGCTCATTGATGAAGATCAATGTGAGTTGTGATTCAATCCCAACATTGGCTGAAAATGCATTTGAGAGCCTTCCAAAAGATTTTGTAATCTATGTAACTGTTGGCAAGGAAGATGCTTATCGCAAAGCATGGCCTCAATATGCCGACCATATTCAAGGATTTAAGCAACTCAAAGAAAAAATTAAAGTCGTTACTGTTACCGAGCCAGGCACTCTCTCAGAAGCACTTGGATTTACTGTATCAATGGCTTCTTCTAACGATATAGGACGCATAGGTGGTGACCTTATCAGCATCACAGCATTGAAGGTAAATGGACCTATCAATGGTAAAGATATCGCAGTGTTGCGTATGCTTGGCGGTCGCGATGAAGAGGACGCCGAAGAGGTGATATTGGCTCGCATGACCTATCTTGACCTCTACGACGCTACTATTTGCACCGATCCTAATAATATTTGTTTCAATAGAGATGGAAATAATGACTATGTGAAAAATGACAACGTAATTCCCGAGCACATGTTCTGGAAACTTGACAAACTTCAAACAGTTATTCTTCCTAAAAATGTAACCAAGATTGATGATAATGCATTCTACGATTGTCTCAATATTGAAACTATTGTAGTAGGCGATGCAACAACCGAAGTTGGCAACAATGCGTTTGGTAAATGTAAAAGCTTAAAGAACATTGTGTTCTTGTGTAATGAGAAACCAACATTGGATGATGATGCATTTACCGATCCTATCTCAGACCAACCATATCAAGTAGAAAAGATGTATATACCTCTTAGTCTATATAATAATTATGTGGCAGATAGAGAATTTACAACTCACACAAAAGAGTTCAATACAAACTATGATGAAGATGCATTGTTCCGAGCTTATGGTTCTCACGCAGTGATGTCAAATGACCAATTGCGAAATATAAGCAATATCAAAGGGTGGTTTGAACATCATAATAATATCACCGACCTCACATCGTTGGGTGTTAGTGCCGTTGATAGTATTACAAGCACCACATTCGCTTCTCTTAAAGGGTTGAAAAAGATTACTCTACCTGCAACACTTTCAGTATTGGACGAAGATGCATTTACTGCAAACACAAAATTGCAATACGTTGACTTTGCAAGTTGTGAAAAAGAGGGTGTTGTTAATCAAACCAATATTGCTAATTTGAATATTAACAAACATGCTATTATTTATGCACCTAAAGGCGTTACTACTACCAACCTCACAAATGTTGTTTACGGCGAAGAGGGTGACTTGAAATGCGATTATTTGGTGTTGTCGGATAGTGCTGATTATGTTGTATCTCGTGAGTTTAAGGCAGCAGAGGTTCTCTATGACCGAGTTTTTGAAAACGGGAAAGCTGCAACACTCTGCCTACCATTTGATGTGGAATTGCCAGAAGGAGTGAAAGCTTATACATTGACCGATGTTGCAAGTGACACATTGATTTTCACACAACAAAAAAGTATTGTTGCCAATAATCCATATATTGTTGTAGCAGATGAGGATGTGACACTTCAAGTTAAATCAGAGACTACTATCCCTGTTATTCCACGACGTTTATCGCAAACAACTGCAGGTGATTTTATGATGTCGGGTACATTGTCATATATCTCTAAAGAAGATGCTGAGAAACAAAGTTTGTATACGCTAAATAATGATTGTTGGAATAAGATAACACCAACTGCTAAGAGTATCCAAATGGTATATCCTTATCACGCCGTTATTCAAGTCTCAAAATCAGATTTGCCAAATAGCATGCAAATGCGCTTAGTGGAAGAAAACCTTCCAACAGGTGTTACTGATATAGAAATAACCGAAGAGAAAAAGGATAATATTATCTATGACCTACATGGTCGTAGAGTGATGGAACCTCAAAACGGTAACCTCTATATTATTAATGGAAACAAAGTGTTATTTAAGTAATAATATTGAAACAATAAATAATTCGTTATTTTTCAGAATAGATTAATATTATTAATATGAAGAAATTTTGTTCTTTCGTATTTATGATTTTGATAGGGGCTTCAGTCTCAAATGCCGCAAGTTGGAGTTATCCTTCTTCGGCAATTGAAGACCCCAAAGGAACTACTAACCTTAATATTCGTGATGGTAGTATAAGCAAGCCTTATACTATCAGCACGGCTCAAGAGTTGGCAAACTTTGCCTATTATGTGAACAATCACTCAACAGGTGCAGCCTACAAAGGTAAATATATTGAGTTATTGGCTGATATCGTTCTTAACGATTGGGTTATTAATGAAAACGGAGAAATAAATACTTCGGCACAAGAATGGACTCCAATCGGTGAATATGGCACATTCTTCAATGATAGTTTTGAAGGGACTTTCCTTGGCAATGGCCACACAATTAGTGGAGTATATGTCAACACTGAGCGCTCATACAATGGTTTGTTTGGTGACTTGAAATATGGCTCAATCAAAGATTTGCATATTAAAGACTCATACATCGCAAATGGCAGCAAGGTAACAGGTGGATTGGTTGCTCATGTTCATGGTGATGCTGATTCTGATCAAGGAATTGAAAATTGTTCTTTCGAGGGAATTATAGTAAGCCATTCATCAAAGAATGTTCCAGTGGGAGGTATCGCAGGTTTAGTTCATAGCGAAATCGAAGCATTCCTTTTCAATAATTGTAGCGTGAGTGGTAAGATTGTAGACTCAAATAATGTTGCTACTTATTTAGGTGGTGTATGTGGTAATTCGGGTTGTGAAGCGATACAATACATCAACTGCTCTAACAATATGACAATTACTGGCGGTAAATCTGATGCTTATATTGGTGGAGTTGCGGGTAATGGTAGCGTATTCAAGAATTGTGTAAACAATATGCCTCTACAAAGCAATAATGCAAAATATGTTGGAGGTATTGCTGGTCAAGCCGACTCTATTTTTAACTCTGAGAATAAAGCTATAATCATTGGTAAAGATAAGGTTGGAGGCGTTGCTGGCGCAACAAAATATATTTCAGCAAGTACTAATAACGCAACTGTGATTGGTAACGGAACCGTGGGAGGTGTTGCTGGAGAAGCTAATCGCGCATTAGAATGTATAAACTATGCTGATATTACCAATAATTCTACAGGCAACGGTTATACTGGTGGCGTTGTTGGTTATTCGTCAATACAAGTAAACGATTGCGTCAACAATTCTTCACTCATTTCAAGTGCTACAAGCGGAACAAGTTACACAGGTGGTGTAGCTGGATATGTCGCAAAAATGGAGCGCTGTTATAACTTTGCCAATGTAACTAATAGCGGGGCTGTTAGTTGGATTGGTGGTGTGATTGGCTATGCTGGAGAAATGACTTTCTGTGGCAACATGGGTGACGTCAATGCAACAGGCAAATCAAGTGTGGCTAACGATTTGCGTATTGGTGGTGTTGCAGGTTGCACAAGAAATGCGCTTTTCCAATGTTTCAACCACGGAGATGTAACCTCGGCTCATGATGCATTATGTGCTGGCGTCTCTGCTCAAGTGGGCATGCACATTGCTAATTCATATATTGCTAATTGCTTCAATGTAGGTATGGTACAAAATGGTCAAGGATATGGTATCGCAGCCGAACTCTTGATGCCAAATATCTCATTTGTGGCTAATAACATCAACACAATATGGTTGAGTGGTACAGCAAAACAAGGATATCCCAAAACTGAAGATATTAACTACACCGAGAAGTCTCGTAATATCTTCACTGATGACATAGTAGAAGGTAATGCTTTCGATATGATGGCTGACGCTACAAAGGTTATATGGGGTAGCTATGATGATGAAAATCATAACGGATATCCTATTCCACGTTCTCTTGGTGGCAAACTTCCATACTTCTATAAGAAATATATGACAGGCACTGAGTCGGATCCATATTACATTTACACCATAGCCGATTTCAAGGTTATGGCCAATGTGATTGCTCAAGGTGATGATTGTGCCAATGAATATTTTAAGCAACTTGTTAATCTCGACTTTACTGATGTCGAAGATTTACAACCTGTAGGCGTTAATTATAATATTTCTATTTTTGGAGATATGGTTTTAGACCTTTCAGAAGGTCTCCCATTTGCTGGAACATATGACGGCAATATGAACACCATTAAAGGTATTCGTTACAACAATCCAACAAAACTTGGTACTGCTATTTTCTACGAGAATAAAGGGACTATAAAGAACCTAATCATTGACGATTATGCCAATAGCGATAACTATGAAAGTGCTGTTGCTAATGTAATGTATGCTGGTATTCTTACAAATAAAAATGGTGGAACAATCAATAATGTTATTGTAAAGAATAGTACTGTCACTTCAAATAAAGGTATAGCAGGAACTATTGCTGCATCATGTAGCGGAACAATCGAGAATGCATCGGTATTCAACACCACTGTCAAAGGTAAAACTATTGGTGGCATTGTAGGCGTTTCTGAAAACGGACAAGTAATCAGTACAACTTCGGCTGCAACTCTCGATGCTTGCGAATATGATAGGACTAATGGTGGACGTCCATATATCGGAGGTATTGCTGGTGTTGCAAATGGTATATCTATAAATAATTGCTATTTTGAGTGTGATACATCAAAAATATTGTTTGAATATACCGATGCTAATGACTGCCCTTACATTGGTGGTGCTGTAGGTTATGGCGAAAATGGTGGTGGAGATATCACCATAAAGTCATTTGTAGCTCCATGGAATGAAGTATATCCCAATGTGCTAACAAAACAAAGCTCTCAAGCAGGCGGATATTTTGGCGCTTTGGTGGGTGTTGTGAGCAAAAATAACACAACCAATAGTCAAGTGGTCATATCTTCGGTAATTCTTGATAAAATGAATACTAGTCATGACTGGTGGGGTGTAGGAGATAATCAACCACAATTGTGGAGTACTCAAAACATGACATTCCGTTGGGATTATAACATGGGCTCATATGAGAGAAATGATGTTGAATGGGATAAAAAACATTTCAATTCAAATAATTTAGTGCAAGGCTATCACATGGTGCTTCCACTAAATACCCCAACAACTTACCAAGTGAGAACAACTGCTAAATACACTAGTGCAGTTGTTGCCGAGAGCGACAGAGTTGAAGGTAGTGTTACATATCTTGACATGACCGCTCGCAAAGCAATTGACAACACCATTTTCTTCCCCGTTAAGACCGATGGCATAATGAACGAGTTCTATGATTTGCCTAATGTATGCTACAACGGAAGCACTATTAGAAACCTACATGTGGTTGATGGCAAAGATTTAACTTGTTCTGGCGCACTCACTGCCGAAAACATTAGTTTTGAACGCAAAAATGTTGCAGGTTGGACCACTTTATGCCTTCCATTCAATATCTCTCAAGATATGTTGCCCGAAAATGCAATTTTTGAAGAAGTTATAGGAATTGATGCTGAAAAAGGTGAAATTTATACGCAAACAACATCATCGATAAATGCAGGTGAGCCATTCTTGTTATATTGTGAAGATGAAGATTTCGTAATCTCGATGTATAAATACAATAACCCGATATCAATATCTACAGCAGTTGTACAAGATGCTTTCTATGGCACTTTCACTAATACTGATATCGCTTCAGAATATTTTGTATTAGACGAGTCGGGTGAATCCTTCGTTAGAACCGAAAATGGCAATGTATTACCTTTTAATGCATATCTATTAGATGAAAATCTTGCGAAGTTTGAATCAATCAAAGTTGTTCACAATCCAATGACATTGGTAGAAGAAATCGAAGTCGAAGAAAATGCCAAAAAGGTAATCTACGACATCTATGGCCGTCGTGTGTTTGATATCAACTCGCCAGGTATTTATATCATCAATGGCAAAAAAACACTTGTAAAATAACGATTTTTCTAAAACTCTAAAGTAACTGCTATCGCTAACAGTACTATCATCGAATTCAAAAAATAATATTTGATAGCACTATAAACAAGTAGCCACTTGGATATCGATATCCAAGTGGCTACTTTGTTTTATAACCGATGTATAATCAGATTATTTCATTGGAATCTCGGGATGGGGAACCGACAAAGGTAATCCCTCTTGTGATATATAGAACATATATAGCACTACGGGTTTTGTGCCACGATTTTCACCATAATGTACCGAATCAACCATTTCAACAACCACATCGCCTTCATGCAATGTTTTAGTTTGTCCGTCAAGTCCAATGATTGTTAGTTCACCTTGCACTAATACGCCATGATTCATAGCCACATGATGATGCCAATCCAACTTATGCCCTGCAGGGATAACATATTTCATCGCTACCAATTCGGGCTTTCCTTGAGGATAATTGGGCAAATCTTCACCATTCCAACTTTTAGTGGTGCGAAGAAGTTCTGTTTTTGTAATTTCAGGTGCCGATATATTGTCAGTAGCATTAGTAACATTGGCACTGCATAAAATTGCCATTATGGCAATCCATTTAGAGATAGTTTTCATATTTTAATTGTTCTAATTATTGTTCAGATTTCAAAAAAGAGATTCAGATTGCGCTGCTACAATAATACACGCAATAAACAAGAGGACTATAAGTGTTAAAAAGCATATTGAGTAATAAATCACGTTAGCTAATATAGCCTTTGTTATTGATCTAAACCATGAAGTTTCGTACACAGTGTGGAATGATCGCGCAAAGTAAATGCATGAAAATGTCGTAAATATCATATTCAATAGCGCAAGTGAAGGATCCAATATTAGGTAGAATACATATATTACAATCATCATTAATTCAATAAAGGCGATATAATGCATAGAGAAGACGAAATGAGTGAAAAAATTTCGTTTGCTCTTATACTGAACAACGTATAAAGAAAAAGCAAGAAATGGCGCTGTAAACAACAAAATTATCGGCAAATATTGCATTATAAGCGAAGTCAGTTGCTCCCAAATAGAACGAATAAGTGCAATATCCTCAGCGGCCATGCCCACCTCAGTGTTAAATCTATAATTCCCATTTTCGTCGGGCTTAATGATTTCTTCTTCAATAAATACACGTGGGACAATTGCGATCCATTGGTCAATATCGTTACCTTCCGAACTATATATAATCTGATGAGACTGTATTATAGAGGGATGGTCTTTTGTTAAAATTATTGGGGCAATTAAATTAACAGTGTCGCGAGGACTTGTTTTTATCTTTTCAAGATAAGTTTCATCTTCGCTGATATCATCAAGTTGTATCTTGGCAAACATTGCTTCATCGTTTGTTAAGCCTTGCATTGTAGTGTTTATTGCTTGGTCGCTACCAAAGAATACAAACAATGTAAGGAATACAATTAGCAAAAACATATTGAGCTTAAGAGGCTGAACTTGCGATACAAACTTCCCTGCCACATATTCACAAGTTAATACTCCTGGTCGGCTAATCAACTTCCAAATAGTTTTGAATTGTTGAGTGTCCCACAGATACGTATTATCGAGGTATCCAAATATCAATTGTTTAACCGTCATTGCGTGGTTGGTAACGTGTTGTCCGCAATTATGGCAATATTCCCCATTGAGTTGTGTGCCACAATTTAGACACTGATTTGTGGGGTCTAATTCATTATTTTGTAAATCGGTTGTAGGTTGCTCTTTCATTTTGTAGCATTATTTTTTTACAAATTTAGAAAAAAACTACTTAAAGGTCTAAATATATTAATCTACATTTAGATTTACATTTGTTTTTCAAGACTCAGCAATAGTGTTTATGTAGTCTAAAATGTAGGATTTTGTTATTTGATGATTCAAGAATATGAGATTAATTTTGTTGATAAAATTAATCTTGTATAAATTAAGGCTTCGAAGTTGACGTATTTATCTACGTTTTTTATGAGGTGATTCTATCTAAAAAAAATAATGGTTTGTAGATCTATGAAGTGTAGCGTAAAAATAATAGTACTATTCATGGCGTTGTCAATAATTTCAATAGGTGGTGCTTATGCGCAAGAACCATCAAAAATCGAGATTAAGGTCAATGAACTTGTGAAGAAATATGATGATGTCAAAGGTGTTGATTGTATGACCGTGAAAAAAGGTCTTGGGTTGAATATGGTCAAGATGATGTTCAAGAAGCAATTTGGCAAAGAGTTTATGAAAGGAGTAACTAGCATTACTATTATTGACTACAGCGATGCTCCTCAGCAAACATGCTTGTCGTTGCGTAAAGAATTTGATGCATTTAGCTCTTTGCTACAAGAGATTAAGATAGGAGAGGAAAAAGATCTTGCCGACATCGATTATATACGTATTTTTGCTGCAAATAAAGATGATAATACTTTATCAGACTTTATTGTCGTATCAGAAGACAATAAAAACAAAGTATTAATGTATATGGCTGGTCAAATTAAAGTTAAAAAATAGGTAATGTATATACTTGTTGACACAATGAAGTATATAGAATTATAGTAATTTTGATATACTACGAATTGCCAATTACATAAACAATAATAATGAAAAGAATAATACCGATAATACTCTTATACTATGTATGTACTCATGTTCTGATGAGTATGAAGGTTTGAATATATTAAGTTGAAACGAAAAAAGCCACCTAAACGGGTGGCTTTTTAATGGTTTTCTGTGATCCGAATGCGGTCTTATTTTATTTTGCAACACATTGATATATAGTTAATTACAAATGTGGTACAAAAACAATGTACCACAAATTGGGCAAAATGTACCACAAAAAGCACTAGAAAATCACTCAAAAAATGACCAAAATTGAGCATATTTTAGATAAAGCTAAAAAGATACATCTTTTAACTAAAATTTTTCACAACCCAAATCAAATTAACATATAAAAACAACCTTTAAGTATTTGCGACATTCCGTTTTCTGTGAATGTTGCAGTTATTTTTTCGCACAGGTATTTTCTTCCGTTGATGAAGAATACCGAGCGAGCATTGGGGATTGAGTCGGAGATAAACGAGAAATTGAACTTCTGCTTAGGATTGATTTTGTACTTGACACTGCCTTGCAATCGAAGAGTGCCATTAGCGATGTAGTGAGACCAATCTTCACGCACAACAAAATGGTCGATATTAGGACAAGGCAATTTGCCTACATTGCGATTGACTCCGTCCCAAAAAGCGAGATAT
>JAFOYQ010000136.1 GCA_017424575.1 Muribaculaceae bacterium | reverse complement strand
GGTTTTCCCAGTCTTCTTGGTCGTAGGTTTGGAAGAGAAAATCATTGTAAGGGAAGCGTGAGAGGTGTATCTCTTTTGCTTTAGCATAGACTTTCTCTTTCAATTCATCGATATTGATTTGATCTTTGGCCGAGATAAACACGCAGTTGTCGTGCATCTTGCTCATCCATGTGGCTTTGAGTTCGTCGAGTGAAATGTTTTCGCGAGTGCGAGGTGTGAGATCGTCCTCATCTTTTGGGGTATAAGTAAAGGCATCTACTTTGTTAAACACCATAATCATTGGTTTGTCGGCACTTTCACATATCTCTTGTAGTGTTTTGTTTACTACCTCAACTTGTTCTTCAAACTGAGGGTGGCTAATATCAACTACATGTAGCAAGAGGTCGGCCTCGCGCACCTCGTCGAGCGTTGACTTAAACGACTCTACAAGGTGAGTAGGTAGTTTGCGAATGAACCCAACAGTGTCGGTCAATAGGAATGGAAGGTTTTCAATAATCACCTTGCGCACTGTGGTGTCGAGCGTTGCAAACAGTTTATTTTCGGCAAACACTTCACTCTTGCTCAAGAGGTTCATGAGCGTCGATTTACCCACGTTGGTATATCCCACAAGGGCCACACGTGTGAGTTTGCCACGATTTTTGCGTTGTATTGATTTTTGACGGTCAATATTTTTGAGTTCGGCTTTAAGGCGCGCAATCTTGTCGAGAATAATACGGCGGTCGGTCTCAATTTGTGTTTCACCAGGGCCACGCATACCGATACCCCCACGTTGACGTTCCAAGTGAGTCCACATGCGTGTCAATCGAGGCAATAGGTATTGATATTGAGCCAATTCCACTTGAGTTTTAGCATTGGCTGTTTGCGCACGTTTGGCAAAGATGTCGAGAATAAGACTTGTGCGGTCGAGAATCTTCACTTGCAATTCGCGTTCAATAATCGACACCTGTTTTGTGGTGAGGTCATCGTCGAAGATAACCATACCAATCTCATTTTCCTCAACATATTGTTTGATTTCCTCAAGTTTACCCTTTCCCACAAATGTAGCAGTATTGGGGTGGTCAAGGCGTTGGAGGAACTTTTTAACAGTCACTGCACCAGCAGTATCGGCGAGAAATGCCAACTCGTCGAGATACTCATTAGCCTTAGCCTCACCTTGTTGAGGGGTAATGAGTGCCACGAGCACAGCCTTTTCGCTTGTTTCTTTACTTAATATTAAATCTTTCATAGCGAGCACAAAGATAGTTATAATTATTCATAACACACAATTCAACAAACCACAAAGTGCAACAAAACTTCACCATAATACATAATTATGATTGATTTTATTGTATCTTTGTGATAGGATTAATTATCAAGTTGACAATATGAAATATTTTTTGTCGGTGGGTGAGGCTTCGGGCGATATCCATGCTGCCGAACTCATAAAGGAATTACAAAAGGTTGACGGAAATGCCGAGTTTGTGTATCTCGGGGGCGACCTTATGCGTGAGGCTACAGGCTGCGAGCCAGTAGTAGATTATCGCGACATGGCGTATATGGGATTTAGCGAAGTGTTGCGAAATATTGATAAAGTGTTTGGCAATTTACGTCGTGCAAAGGAGGCCTTACGTAAATCATGCCCCGACGCATTGATACTTGTTGATTATCCAAGTTTCAACCTCAAACTTGCCAAAGCAGCCCATCAGTTAGGCATACCTGTTTTTTACTACATATCACCCAAAGTGTGGGCATGGAAAGAATATCGTGTAAAAGATATCAAAAAATATGTCACTGGGCTATTCTCTATCTTACCATTTGAGGTAGAATATTTCAAGAAACATAACTACGACGTGACCTATGTAGGCAATCCATCGGTTGAGGAGATTGAACAACGCATGGCATCACTCCCCGCGGTTGATGACTTCATTAACACTCACAATCTTGAGGCACGCCCCATTCTTGCACTCGTTCCAGGGTCGCGACGTGGGGAAATTCGCAACAATCTACCAATCATGCTTGAAGCAGCAAAACGCTTCCCTCAATATCAAGCAGTAATAGCAGGAGCTCCTGGCATCGACGCCTCAATGTATTCTTCCATGAGCAACCTCCCAGTCGTAACTGGTGCCACTTTTGAATTAATGAGCGTAGCCGAGGCTGCTCTTGTCACATCGGGAACAGCCACACTCGAAGCCGCACTATTGCGCACTCCACAAGTGGTGTGCTATCGAGCCAATGGCTCAAGAATTTCGTATAATCTTTTCAAGCGCATCTTAACGATTCCATTCGTATCGTTACCCAACCTCATTGCAAATCGCGAAATTGTAAAGGAAATGCTTATGCACTATTGCGAGCCCGAAGGCGTTGCCCTTGAATTGAGCAAAGTGATACCTGGTGGCGCAAACCACCAAGCCCAACTCGACGGCTACACCCACATGCGCTCACGCCTCGGCACCAACAAAGCCGCTCAAACAACTGCACGATTAATTTTTGAGAAGATAAATTAAGTAAATTATAATCAAATGACCAATATAGAATCTATCGAGGCGATAAGTCGCTTGAAGGGAAAGGAGAAAGTGAGAGTGTTGTTTGTGTGTCTCGGAAACATTTGTCGTTCACCGGCGGCTGATGGCATTATGCATGCCATCGTCGAGGAGCACTGCGATGAGACTCGTTGGGAAATTGACTCGGCGGGAACAGGTGGCTACCATATAGGCGACCTCCCCGATAACCGTATGCGTATTCATGCTCGTCGTCGTGGCTTGGAGTTGACTCACATTTGTCGCCAAGTGCGCGTGGCCGATTTTGATGATTTTGACCTCATAATCCCTATGGACGCAAGCAACGAGTCAAATCTCCGTCGCATCGCCCCTACTACCGAACATGAAACAAAAATCATACCTATGGCAAAATTTATTAATATGTCATTACGTTATGATTATATCCCCGATCCTTATTATGAAGGCGCCGAGGGTTTTGAACTTGTTCTCGATTTACTACAAAATGGTTGTGCAAATCTTTATGGTATTGTTTCAAAAGTAATTAAATAAATTGCTGGCATAAGGTGATAATACCCCTCCGTCACTTCGTGCCACCTCCCCTAAAAATTCCTCAAATTTTCAGAGGAGGAGTTGCCACTGCTATTAAACAATGGATATATAACTCTCCCTCTATTTTCAAAGAAAAACGGGGGAGTACGGCAAAGCCGGGAGGGTGTCAAAATAATACAAACACGGCACGCCGTGTCTCCTCAAAATTTTAATTAAATATTGTTATGCGTAAAATAACCTCAATTCTATTACTCGTGATTGTGTTTATCGCTTCGGCCAAAACATCGGTTGTGTGGGAAAATCTTGGCAACTATAAGGACGCCTCAAATACTGCCTACTACATTCAACGATTTACCATCAAAGGGGATATCGCAAAGATTGACCGATTGTGTTTCAATCAGTTTGCCCGACAAATGAAGCCCCTCAATAGTGCCGATTCGGTAGTAGAAATCATTCCTGGTTATTACTACGTCACCTCGCCTCAATTTGGCACAAAAGCCGATAGCGTGGTGATTGACATACGCGTAAAAGGCACTCTCGCAGCCATTTGTTATGCCCCCGATGGGTTCCACACTGTCGATTCTCGTGGATTGACTTCAAGCGTAAAATATTCGCGCAAATCAATCATTGAGCAGCCCAAACAATGGAGCATTGAAGGGAAAGACCGCATGCCTTATGGCGACGGCATATATCGTTTTAATGAGTCGCTCACTTGCAATGACACAATCGGCATTTACGATGTAATCCCTTCGTTCAAAAGCGTAAAACTCCTCGGTGGAGTTTACAAAGGCAATGGCGAAGTAAAATCACAACCCATCTCTCACGAAAATCCCGAATTTTATCGCATCACAATCGCCTCGGATAGCGTGGTGGTAGAATATGCATCGGAGCGTGCTCTAAAAATTGCCCATCGAGTGCTTTCAACTCACAACTATATACCTGGCGACGGCACTCCGCTCCCTTGTGCTGTGATTGAGGATTACCCCGACCTCCCCTATCGTGCCGTAATGATTGACATTGCTCGCAACTTCCAACGTGTAAGCGACTTGCAAACCGTCGTTCAGATGCTTGCTCGCTATCGTCTCAACACGCTCCATTTCCACTTCTGCGATGATGAAGCTTGGCGATTGGAGATACCTGGGCTACCTGAACTCACATCGGTAGGTTCGCGTCGTGGCTACACTCTTGACGAAAAAAATCATTTGGTACAAATATTTGCCGGCAATGGTGACCCCAATACCGCCGAAGGCACTGCCAACGGATATATTTCTCGTGGCGAGTTTATCGAGTTCCTACGTTATTGCAACGAGTATGGCATCAATGTGGTGCCCGAAATCGAATCGCCCGGACACGCACGCGCTGCAATCAAATCAATGGAAGCTCGCTATCGCAACACTGGCGATGCATCATATCGTCTCATTGAAGATGGCGACACCTCGCGCTACACATCGGCACAGGCATTTCACGACAACGTAATGAATCCTGCGTTACCTGGTCCTTATAAATTTATGGAAAAGGTAATCGACGAAATCATAGCAATGTATCGCGAAGCCGATGCTCCTTTGACTGCAATCCACATTGGCGGCGACGAAGTGCCTCGCGGTGCATGGAATGGTGCGCCATCAGCATTGGCCTTGATTGAGAAAGAGAACCTTGGTGGAGAGAAAGGGCTACACGCATACTTTGTGCGTCAATTGGCAAAAATTCTTTCACAACGAGGAGTAAAAATGAATGGATGGCAAGAGATTGCAGTGGGTCACACTAATGAATACAACACTGAAATTGCACCCCTTGTAGGTGGAGTAAACTGCTGGAGCACACTCCCCTCTCATGGACATGGTGGCGTTACTCGCGAAGCTGTAAATGCGGGCTATCCTATCATTTTGAGCAACGTAAACCATTTCTACCTCGACATGATGTATAACTATCACCCATTGGAAAAAGGGTTAAACTGGGGTGGCACTGTTGATGAGTTCAACTCACTTGCTGGTTATCCAGCACAACTATGCCCCACCGACTCTACAACCAAAGGTCGCATCGTAGGTATCAGTGGACATGTTTTTGCCGAAACAATGCGCTCATTCCCTCAACTTCAATCATTCTTATTGCCTAAAATGCTCGGACTTGCTGAACGTGCATGGAACAACTCTGCGACCTATACCCCAGCCAAATTCAATAGCATTATCAGCAATAAAGAGTTGCCACGTTTGGCATTACGTGGATGGAATTTCCACCTTCGCCAACCAGGCATCGTCACCGAAGACGGAATGATAAAAATGAACTCGCCCTATTCCGATGCTATAATACGTTACACCCTCGATGGAAGCGAACCATCACTCAAATCGCCTATTTATACCGGACCGATTAACACCGATGCAACCGAAATTCGCGCACGTCTTTACTACCTCGGCCAAGAAAGCGTAACCACAATTCTTTTTAGATAAAACCATAGGGCACTAATCATTTTGTAAGATATTTTTGAAATTTATTGTACGGGAAAAATATTTTACATACATTTGCATTAACAAAATTGTTAAACATCATTGTTAATATCCCATAACTTAATGATTATGACCATGCAAGACAAAGTTAGCAAAGAACAATTAATTCTCGAATCGGCCGAGCAAGAGTTTTTCATAAAGGGATTTGATGGAGCAAGAACAACATCAATTGCCAAACGTGCGGGCGTTACACATGCAATGCTACACTACTATTATCGCACTAAAGAACAACTATTTGAACGCGTAATCGACAAAAATGTATCACTTATTATAGCAACTATGTTTTCGTCATTGGGCAAAGCAGATATGCCATTTTTAGACCGATTAAAAGTTAGCATATCTTCTCATTTCGACATTGTTGCAAGTAATCCCCTCTTGCCTCACTTCTTTCTAAACGAAATCATATCGCGCCCCGAACGTTACAATATGATGCAAAACAAACTAGAAACAAGTGCTAAGGAAATATTCTCTAAAGTTCAAATCGAAATTGACGAACAATCAAAACAAGGCAATATTGAATGGATTGATGCAAGGATGTTATTTATGAGCATTGTATCACTCAACTTATTTCCATTCATTGCTCTTCCATTTGCAAAACGCATGATGGGTGATTTATTAGATAACCAAGACTCATTTTTAGAACAACGTAAAGCTGAAAATATTGAAACAATAATGCGAAGACTAAAAAAACAGTAACCATGAAACAAATCACATTTATAACAATGTTTGTGCTAATATCTATAGGGATAAATGCACAAACACTCGAGGAATGCCGACAATTGGCTCGAGAACACTATCCTGAAATAAAACAATACAATCTTATTTCACAAACCGAACAATATAACTTATCCAACGCAGCAAAGGCGTGGCTTCCCCAAATAGCACTATCAGGACAAGCCACATACCAGTCAGCTACTGTTACATATCCTGAAGCATTACAAGGAATGCTCACTACTAATGGGGTAGATATGACAGGGATACGCAAAGATCAATACAAAATAGGTGTTGATGTGTCGCAAAACATTTGGGATGGAGGACAATCCAAAGCAAGCAAAGCTATTGCCAAAGCCGAAGCAATTGAGCAACGCACTCGTACAGATGTTTCACTATATGACCTCAATTCACGAATTGACAATATTTATTTTGGCATTTTGTTACTTGATGAACGTGTAGAACAAACCAATTCTTTAATTAAAATTTTAGAGAGCAACCTCGCTCGCATGCAAACATACGTTAAAAACGGAGTTGCAATACAAAGTGACGTAGATGCAATTGAAGCAGAGCTCTTAACTGCTCAACAAACACTTGAACAGATAAAAGTTTCGAGAGAGTGTTACCGTCGCATGTTAGAATTATTTATTGGACAACAAATTTCAGACAACAAATTAGAACGCCCCGCTATGCCTGAAATCACTTCTAGAGTATCGTTGCGACCAGAGTTAGCGTTATTTGATGCACAAACAAACAAAATTGAAGCCCAACGGAAAGCGATAAACACCTCAATTATGCCACGTATTAGCGCCTTTGCGCAAGCATACTACGGCTACCCAGGTCTTGACATGTTTAAGAGTATGACCTCATCGGCGTGGACTCCAAATGCGATTGCAGGGCTACGAGTATCATGGAATATCGGAGCTTTTTACACCAAAGAAAACGACCTTAAGAAATTGGATTTAGCACAACAACAAATTGCTGTTCAACGCAATGTATTTCTCTTTAATACCCAGATGCAAACCACTCAAGATGATGGAGAAATTATTAGATTACGCAAAGCAATAACCAACGATAAAAGAATCGTAGAACTACGACATTCGATAAGAATTGCCGCCGAATCAAAATTTGAAAACGGCACAATAGATGCAACAGATTTATTAGCAAAAATCGCTGATGAAACTTCGGCTTTGCTCAACCAAAACATCCATGAATTGGAATTATTACAAACTCAATATAGACTCAAAACAACATTAAATCAATAGCATTATGAAACGTATTATTTATATCGCCATAGCAATGCTTTTCGTATCGTGTGGCAATGAAACAGAATTTGATGCACAAGGCACATTTGAAGCGCCCGAAGTTATTGTATCATCTGAAGCAAGCGGGTGTATACTTTCATTCAACGTAGCCGAGGGTGATTCAATAAAAGTAGGACAATCAATATGCAATATTGATAGCATGCAACTACATTTACAACGTAAACAACTTTTAGCTCAACTATCAGCACTTTTAAATTCTCGTCCCGACACAAAAATTCAAGTTGCGTCACTCAAAGAGCAAATAGCAAAACAAAAAATTGAGCAAAAACGCATAGAAAACATGCTCAGCGATGGTGCAGGGACACAGAAACAAAAAGAGGATATTGATGCTCAAATACAAATTCTAGAAAGCCAATTATCAGCTACACTCTCTACACTAAACAAAAACAATGCAACTATCGACGACAATGCTGTAGCCCTCGAAGCTCAATTATCGGCTATCGATGACCGCATCGCAAAACATTGTATTACGTCACCAATTAACGGAACAATATTAGTTAAATATGCCGAAGCTGGAGAGTTGGCATCCATGGGCAAACCAATTGTAAAGATTGCCGACCTCAACAACATATACCTTCGAGCCTATTTTACATCCGATCAATTAGCCAACATCAAGTTAGGAGATGAAGTTACTGTTATTGCCGACTTTGGTAGCGATAAACGATACGATTACATAGGTCGTATTATTTGGATTTCTTCAGAAAGCGAGTTTACTCCCAAAACCATACAAACAAAAGATTCTCGCGCCAACTTAGTATATGCAGTGAAAATTGCCGTTAAGAATGATGGCCGTTTGAAAATAGGATTGGCTGGTGAAGTAAAATTATAATATCCATGTATGCAGTTGAAATAAACTCGCTATCCAAGAGTTTTGGTAAAACTAAAGCACTGGATTCGGTAACGTTTGCTGTAGAACGTGGCGAACTATTTGGGCTTATTGGGCCCGACGGAGCAGGGAAAACCACCCTATTTCGCTTACTCACCACGCTTCTCAATCCCGATAATGGTAGCGCTACAATTGATGGGTTTGACATTGTTAAAGACTACCACACTATTCGTTCTCGAGTAGGATATATGCCAGGCAGATTCTCTCTCTACCCCGATTTAACAGTTGAAGAAAATCTTAATTTCTTTGCGGCTTTGTTTGGAGTCACAGTAGAAGAGTCTTATGATCTTATTGCACCTATTTACAGCCATATCGAACCATTCCGCACTCGTAGAGCAGGGAAATTATCGGGTGGGATGAAACAGAAATTAGCATTATCTTGCGCATTGATACATCGCCCAAGTGTATTATTTTTAGACGAGCCCACCACAGGTGTTGATGCAGTGTCGCGTTGCGAATTTTGGGATATGTTATCCGAACTCAAGACAAAAGGCATAACCATATTGGCTTCTACTCCTTATATGGACGAGGCTTCACGCTGCGATCGCATAGCGCTATGTGACAAAGGACACATATTAGACATCAATACACCTCAAGATATTGTCAATAAATATGATTCAAACTTGTATGCAATAAATGCCGACAATATGTTTAACCTATTAGAGGCTTCACGCAAAGCGACTGGCGTCATAGAATGCTATCCATTTGGCGAATCACACCATTTAGTAACAAACGAAGAGTTTGACCTCAATCATTATAAAGAGGAATTAGGCGACTTTAAGAACCTCACAATAACCCCAACTGCTCCAACAATTGAGGATATGTTTATAAAACTAATGAAACGATGAGCGATATAGTAATTTCAGTGCACAATCTAACCAAACGTTTTGGGAATTTCACCGCTGTTGACCACATAACTTTTGATGTGCAAAGAGGCGAAATTTTTGGATTTCTCGGAGCAAATGGAGCAGGGAAAACCACTGCCATGCGCATGCTTTGTGGATTAAGTTATCCAACATCGGGGAGTGGCAATGTTGCAGGATTTGATATAATGCATGAAGGGGAGCAAATTAAACGCCACATTGGATACATGAGCCAACGGTTTTCGCTTTATAATGAATTAACCGTATCGGAAAATATCAATCTTTTTGCTGGCATATATGGTTTGTCAAAAAAAGAGACTACTAAACGAGCAACACAACTTCTTGAACGGCTAAACCTCCACTCCGAACGCAACACATTAGTCAAGTCCCTACCCCTTGGATGGAAACAGAAATTATCTTTTTCTATTGCAACAATCCATAATCCTGAGGTGGTGTTTTTAGATGAACCAACAGGAGGGGTTGACCCTGTTACTCGCCGTCAATTTTGGGAAATGATATATGAAACAGCCAATAATGGAACTACCATTTTTGTTACGACGCACTATATGGATGAGGCCGAATATTGTTCGCGTGTTTCAATAATGGTTGACGGAGAAATACGAGCACTCGACACCCCAACTAATCTAAAACAAAAATTCAATGCGATGACAATGGATGACGTATTCCGAACATTGGCTCGTGGAGCGAAAAGAGGAGAATAATATCATGAAACGCAACTTTTTATCATTCGTAAAAAAAGAATCATTACACATTTTGCGCGACAAACGCACAATGCTTGTTGTGATGTTTATCCCTATTGTGCTGATGATTCTCTTTGGATTTGCCATATCAACCGAAGTTAACAACATAAATATTGCTGTTGTGGCCCCAAATAGAACCGATGGGGTAACCGATGCTGTCAATCGTCTTGCGGCAAACGAGTATTTTACTTTCAAAGGTTATATTAATCAAGATGAAATAGATATTCAACTACGTTCGGGGAAAGTTGGAGCCGTTGTCATATTCACTCCCGACTATGACAAGCGAGTAGCACAAATTTTTGGAGGGCTACCCTCTACCCCAGCCATTCAACTTATAGTAGATGCCTCTAATGTCAACATAGCAGGAGCCGCCACTGCCTACCTTCAAAGTGTATTACTAGGCACAGCCTCACAGCAATCAATGTTTGAAACCCGCATGCTTTTTAATCCACAAATGAAAAGCGCCTACAATTTTGTGCCAGGACTTATGGGACTTATATTTATTCTTGTGTGTGCAATGATGACATCGGTATCAATAGTGCGCGAAAAAGAGGTTGGTACAATGGAAGTTTTACTCGTTTCTCCAGTGCGTCCCGTAAAAATCATTTTCGCCAAAATGATTCCCTATTTTGTCATTTCATGCATTGTTCTCACTATCATACTTCTTTTAGCCCATTTTCTCCTTGATGTTCCTATGAGCGGAGGTATAGGAGGCATTGTTACTATTTCACTTATATATCTTGCATTATCCCTGTCACTTGGATTATTTATTTCGACAATAACTAGCACTCAAGTTGCAGCTTTGCTTATATCGGCAGTAGTATTAATGATGCCTATATTGATGTTTTCAGGGTTACTTTTCCCAATAGAGAATCTACCAAAATTCTTTCAAGTAGTTTCAAATATAGTTCCTGCCCGATGGTATATTGATGCTACTCGTAAATTAATGATTCAAGGAGTATCTATATTGGCTGTTTGGAAAGAATGCATAATACTTATCGGCATGACTATAATGCTTTTAGTTGTATCTCTCAAAAAGTTTAACGACAAATTAGAATAACGATGAGACGATTTATCGTACTATTTCAAAAGGAATTTTTATTAATTCGGCGCAACTCGTTTCTGCCCAAAATGATAATTGGCTTCCCCATAATAATAATGCTAATTATGCCACTCGTTATGACCATGGACGTGCGCAATGTCAATATTGCAGTTGTTGACCTTGATCACTCAACAACCTCCAATCGCATAATTTCACATATTGAAGCGTCGGAATACCTATCATTAGTTGGGACTACCGAACAATACATTGTTGCAATGGATGCATTAGAAAATGGCACTGTAGATATTATTGTACAGATACCCAACAACTTTGAAAGAGATATGATTGTATCAACTCCCGAAAAGATAAACATCACAGCCAATGCCGTAAATGCAACAAAGGGATCGTTGGGTTCCCAATATTTAGTTCAAACAATAGCTCGGGCACTACAAGAACTCAAAAACGAAAAAAGCCCAACTCAATTATCGGAATTGGTTACCGTTCAAAATCGCTTTAATCCCACATTAAATTATCGCCACTATATGATACCCGCACTGATGATTATACTTTTTATTCTCATCTGTGGATTTCTTCCAGCATTGAGTATTGTTGGCGAAAAGGAGAGTGGCACAATTGAACAAATCAATGTAACACCTGTCAGTCGCATGACTTTTATTCTTTCAAAACTGATACCTTACTGGCTAATAGGATTGTTTGTGCTTACAATTGCAATGATTGTTGCGCGTGTAGTTTATGGTCTATATCCCGTTGGCTCTATTGGGCTAATTTACTTTGGAGCAGCATGCTTTATTCTCACAATTTCAGGGTTCAGTCTCACTATTGCCAATTTCTCAGAAACTATGCAACAAACAATGTTTGTAATGTTCTTCTTTGTAATGATATTCATGTTGATGAGTGGACTTTTAACCCCCATTGACTCAATGCCAAATTGGGCTCAAAAATTCACTGGAATACTTCCACCTCGCTACTTTGTAGAGATTCTACGATCGGTATATTTGAAGGGCTCTACCTTTATGGATTTATGGCACAACTACCTTGCATTAGGCATTTTTGCCACAATATTCAACATATTGGCAGCATTAACGTATAAGAAACAAGCCTAATTGCAAAACAAATTCATTCAAAAAAATAGCATCAAAAACATTGTTATATAGAAAATTATACTTAACTTTGCACGCTAATTGGGGCGTTGTGTGCCTCAATGTTTGATTTATTAACCTATTTATTAACCTATTTAAATGACTGAATTGAAAAATTCACCAATCGAAGATTTCGATTGGAGCGCCTACGAAAAAGGCGAAACTTTTGGAGAGAAATCACGTGAAGAACTTATCAAAACTTACGATGAATCTCTTAACACCGTTAAAGACAAAGATGTAATCGAAGGTACCATCATCTCACTCAACAAACGTGAAGCAGTGGTTAACATCGGCTACAAGAGCGACGGTATCATTCCTGTAAACGAATTCCGCTACAACCCAGAAATCAAAGTTGGTGACGTAGTTGAAGTATTCATCGAAAATCAGGAAGACAAGAAAGGTCAACTTATCCTTTCACACAAAAAAGCTCGTGCATCACGTTCTTGGGATCGTGTTAACGAAGCTCTTGAAAACAACGAAATCATCAAGGGTTACATCAAATGCCGCACTAAGGGTGGTATGATTGTTGATGTATTTGGCATCGAAGCGTTCCTTCCAGGTTCACAAATCGATGTTAAACCTATCCGCGATTATGATATCTTCGTTGGTAAGACTATGGAATTCAAAGTTGTTAAAATCAACCAAGAATTCAAAAACGTTGTTGTTTCACACAAAGCTCTTATCGAAGCTGAACTTGAACAACAAAAACGCGACATCATCTCTAAACTCGAAAAAGGTCAAGTACTTGAAGGTACTGTTAAGAACATCACTTCTTATGGTGTATTCATCGACCTCGGTGGCGTAGATGGTCTTATCCACATCACTGACCTCTCTTGGGGCCGTGTAAATCACCCAGAAGAAGTTGTTACTCTCGACGAAAAGATCAATGTTGTTATCCTCGACTTCGATGACGAAAAGAAACGCATCGCTCTCGGTCTCAAACAACTCCAACCCCATCCCTGGGATGCTCTCAACGCTGACCTCAAAGTTGGTGACAAAGTTAAGGGTAAAGTTGTC
>JAFOYQ010000020.1 GCA_017424575.1 Muribaculaceae bacterium | reverse complement strand
ATCATAAATAAGCAAACCAAATTTTGTGGCAATATAAATATCATTACCATCAAATGCTATGTCGTTGATTGTTGGGACAAAAGTAGTTACAGCATCTTTTACATAAGGAATATTTACTACCTCTCCGTTGTCATATAGAAGGTCGATATTTCCTGTAGGATAAGCAATAGCCAAATATTTATTTTCGGCATTGTAATAAATATTGCTTACTTTATTTTCATTCAGTTTATTGCGAGATGAATATATATATGATTCGTTGTTGACTTTATCATAGGAATATAAAGTGTTGCCTGAAACATAATATATCTTATCTTGAGATTGTTCTAAATTAGATACCTCAACATATCTTGAATATATTTTCCAATCACCTGTAGTTTTTTGAGCAAAAACTGTAAATGGTATTAGGGCTAATAAGATTAAAAAAATACGTTTTATCATAATCTTTTTATTTTTATTGTTTTCAATTGATAATCATGATTTTAGTTACTGCACCCGATGTGTTGTCGTTTTCTTTTTGAGAAACAAACACAAAGTAAACACCCGATTTCACTCGTTCGCCAGCAGAGTTACATCCATTCCAAGTAACCATACCACCTTCAGAACGAGTAGTATAGAATACGTTACCTGCCGAATCGGCTATTTTTACGAGTGAATTTTCCATTAAACCTTTAATTACTATGTCACCAGTATAATCGAGCTTAACTGGGTTGGGATAAGCATAAATTTCGCTATAATCCTCTTGTGCAGGCGATGAATTTGCACCATATTCAACCAATCCAAACTCTGTACCCATCAATACCGAGTTATTAAAAGGATTAGCAAATACGTTATAGGTTACACCTCCTGGATGATAGCTATTTTCAGAAGTAAAATGTTCGAGAATTTCATTACCCGATTCACTTACAAGATACACTCCATCCGACATTGTTCCCACCCATTTACGATTAGAGTGGTCAACCGAAATGCTTGTAACTTGAATTGCATCAAGAAGATAATCAGCATAGTTAGTACCATCATTGCGAGGCACTTTCAATCGATTCACAGTCATTGATGATGATGTAGCATTTTTAGGATTGGTAATCTCTACAATACCATTTGTAGTACCTATCCACACTTTGCCATCTTTATCCTCAACAATAGAACCTACACGATCAAAAGTATATGTTTTACCATCTTGGTCTATAAAACTATTCCACAACACATAGTTATCGTCGGAAGTATCTGTATATGTACCTTTTGTGTCGTATGCCACTACCGATGGACCCCATTTACCATCGGTCAAAAATATCATATTTGATTTCTTACAGATAACTATTTGCACATCTTTCAATGCTTGGAAATCACCCAAACTAATTGGTATCCAATCTTTGGGTGTAGTAGATTCTTTTTTGCGAGCTTCGGCAGGAAGTATATGAAGACATGCATCACCTGCTTTCAACACTTCACATGTACACCACAAGTTGTTTTCTTTGTCAAATGATATTGCATTTACACGACAACCCCACGATTCAAGCAAACTACTTGTTTCGGGATTATATTGAGCGATAGTTTTACCATCTTTTACTTTATACATACCCTCCCAGTGACTACCTAAATAGTATATTTCGGGATCTTCAGGGTCAACTGTCAATTGGTATATATCATATAATATATTCTTGTTGGGGTTACTATTGTGTGAAGCAGTAAATTCAGTAGGTGTTATATCCTTTAATTCTCCATTATCTATAGTAGATATAAATGCTTGTTTGCCGTAACCCAATTCATATATAACCGATTCACTTTTATTTGAAATGTAAATTTTTCCATTTTTGTCGATAGTAATAAAAAATGGATGGTCTACACTTATTGCCGATGGATGATATTTATCTTGCAATACTGTTACTCCACCTTCATTTACCTCATAATTAGCTATACCCTCTTTATTTCCTGCCCACACTACATTAGGATCATTCCATATTGAAATTACTTGTGAAGACAATTCAGAAGGCAAAGTATTATGAGTAGTTTTAACCGCTTCGGGTGAAATAGAATAAATAACACTATTTTCTACATAGTAGAAATTATCTTTACCATAAATTACATTACTATTCTTTGTTGAAGTGCTGAGGTCTATACGTTTATAATTTTTTCTATCAAAATTAAAATCTAAAACATATATCTTTTTATCAGTAGTTTGTGCTACTATTTTAGTACTGCTAATACCCTCTAAAGAACTAAACCACCAGCCACTTGATACTTGTGTATAATCATCAAATGTTTCAAATCTACCATTTTTATGAATCATGTATAAAGCATGGTTTTTATCTACTACTACATATTCACCAACAGTAGTTACTAATGAAATTTCTGCATTATACACTCCCGAATATTTCACTTCTTGACGTGACTCGTTAAATACAACCAAACCAAATTTTGTGGCTACATATATTTCATCGCCCATGAATGCCACATCGTTGATTTCGAGTGAATAGTTGAGTGTTGAATTCATTATATCGGGAAGGTTTACCACCGACCCATCATCATATAACAAATCGATATTTCCCGATTTATATGTAATCAAAAGATATTTGCCTTCTCTATTGTAATAAATATCGTCAATAACCTTATCACTCAACTTATTAAGTGTTGAATAATTATAAGTTTCTTGAATATTTTTATCGTAAGAATAGAGATTAGAACCCGATAGATAATACACTTTTTCGGGTGTTTGTAGCATTTTAGTTACTGTAGTAAACACCGAATACACATTCCACTCACCCACTGGAAGTTGGGCTGATGATAAGAATGGTACTAATATGGCTAAACAAATAAATATTCTTTTTATCATAGCAGTGTTTACTCCATATTTTTAAGTTTAACTATTAATTTTGCTGTTGCACGACCACGATGACTTATTTTATTTTTGTCTTCGCTGCTCATTTGTGCAAAAGTCAATTCACTCTCGATAGGTTTGAAAATAGGATCGTAACCAAATCCACTATCGCCTGCGCGTTCATGAGTGATTTCACCCTCAACAATGCCGTCCATAAGTGTGAGTTCTTCCCCTATAATCAATGCTATTACTGTTCTAAAACGAGCCGCACGATTCTCTTTGCCACTCATATTTTTTAGTAGCAAATTCATATTAGCTTGCGAATCATGATTTTCGCCTGCATATCGTGCCGACAACACTCCTGGCTCGCCACCAAGTGCGTCTACTTCAAGACCTGTATCATCGGCAAAGCAGTCGTATCCATAATGCTCTTTTACATAACGTGCCTTAATCTCGGCATTACCCTCAAGAGTATTGGCTGTTTCGGGAATATCTTCGTTACAACCTATTTCTTTCAAACTCAATATTTTGAATTTGTCGCCAATTATCTCTCTAATCTCCGACAATTTGTGAAGATTATTGGTGGCAAATACTATTTCTTTAGTGTTTGACATAAAAGTTTTATTACCTATTATAAGTAATGTTATAACGAATTTTATTCCTAAAATATTATCCTACAACAATATTGACAATCTTACCAGGTACTACAATTATCTTGCGAATTTGCTTACCATCAATCCATTTTGCTGCACTTTCATGAGCCAATGCAATTTTTTCAACCTCTTCGCGAGCAGTATCGGCAGCTACTTCAATATTAAAACGTGCTTTACCATTGAATGATACTGCATAAGTCACTTTATCTTCTTTGAGATACTCTTCGTTGAATGTAGGCCATTGTGCATCACAAATTGTAGTATTGTTACCTACTTCGTGCCACAATTCTTCGGTGATGTGAGGAGCAAATGGTGCCAACACCACGAGCAATTGACTCAATATATCTTTATTTGTACATTTCAATGAATTGAGTTCGTTTACACAAATCATAAATGCACTGATAGATGTATTGAATGAGAAATGCTCAATATCAAACGATACTTTCTTGATGAGTTTGTGGAGCGATTTTAATTCGTCGCGAGTAGGTTCGCCTTCAGTAACTGTGAGGTTGTCGCCTTTGTAGAATAAACCCCAAAGTTTTTTCAAGAAACGGTTTACACCATCAATACCATTTGTATCCCATGGTTTACTTTGTTCCAATGGACCGAGGAACATTTCATAAAGACGCAATGTGTCGGCACCGTAGCGGTCAACAATATCATCGGGATTTACCACATTGAACATTGATTTTGACATCTTTTCTACAGCGTAACCACACACATATTTACCATCTTCGATCACAAACTCTGCGTCATTAAATTCAGGACGCCAGTTACGGAATTGTTCCAAGTCAAGAATATCATTGCTCACAATGTTTACATCTACGTGAATAGGTGTAACATCATAGTCTTTCTTCAAATTATATGACACAAATGTATTAGTGTCTTTGATACGATACACAAAGTTACTGCGACCTTGAATCATACCTTGATTTATAAGTTTCTTGAATGGTTCTTGTTCACACACTTCACCCATGTCATAAAGGAATTTATTCCAGAAACGGCTATAAATCAAGTGACCTGTAGCATGCTCAGTACCACCAATATAAAGGTCAACATTGCGCCAATATTCATTTGCTTCTTTTGATACCAACGCATCATTATTGCGTGGATCCATATAACGTAGATAGTATGCACTCGAACCTGCAAAACCTGGCATTGTGCAAAGTTCCAATGGATAACCCTCTTCGGTAGCCCAGTTTTTAGCACGGCCCAATGGGGGTTCACCAGTTTCGGTTGGGAGATATTTATCTACCTCAGGTAACAACAATGGGAGATGACTTTCATCTAACATTTGTGGCACACCATCTTTATAATATACAGGGAATGGTTCGCCCCAATAACGTTGACGGCTGAAAATAGCATCGCGTAAACGATAGTTTACTTTAACCTTTCCAAGACCTTTTTCGCTGATAAATTTCTTTGTTGCTGCGATAGCTTCTTTCACTTCAAGACCATTAAGATTGAGTTCAGTACCCTTTGAGTTAATCATCTTACCAGCCTTAGCATCAAAACTTTCTTCGCTCACATCACAACCTTCAATCAATGGAATGATAGGAAGATTAAAGTGACGTGCAAAAGCATAGTCGCGACTATCGTGAGCAGGTACAGCCATGATAGCACCTGTACCATAACCAGCCAATACATAATCACTCACCCACACAGGAATTTTTTCACCTGTCAATGGATTAATAGCATAAGAACCTGTAAACACACCTGTAACTTTCTTTTCAATCATGCGTTCACGTTCAGTTTTATGCTTAATACTGTCTATATATTCTTTTACTTCGGCTTTTTTATCTTCTGTAACTACCATATCAACATAAGCACTTTCGGGAGCAAGCACCATGAATGTTACACCAAAGATAGTGTCGGCACGAGTTGTAAAAATTTCAAGTACTACATCGCTATCGGCAATATTAAATTTCATTTCAGCACCCTCTGAACGACCAATCCAATTGCGTTGAGTTTCTTTCAATGAGTCAGTCCAATCGATAGTATCAAGACCATCGAGCAAGCGTTGAGAGTAGGCCGATACACGAAGACACCATTGGTACATCAATTTTTGTTCTACTGGATAACCACCACGAATTGATACACCTTCACTCACCTCATCATTAGCAAGCACAGTACCCAATTTAGGACACCAGTTTACCATAGTGTTACCAAGATAAGCAATGCGATAATTCATCAACACATCACTCTTCTCTTTTTCGGTATAAGAAGCCCAATCTTGAGCTGTAAATTCCATCTCTTTGCTACATGCAGCATTTATACCCTCTGTACCTTGTTTTTCAAAGTTTGCAATCAATTTTGAAATTTCACAAGCCTTTTGAGCATCATTATCATAGTAGCTATTAAACATTTTTATAAATGCCCATTGAGTCCATTTATAATACTCAGGATCGCAAGTTTTTATTTCGCGATTCCAGTCGTAGCAGAAACCAATTTTGTCGAGTTGACTACGATAGCGTGCAATATTTTGACGAGTAGTCACTTCGGGGTGTTGACCTGTTTGGATAGCATATTGCTCAGCAGGTAATCCATAAGCGTCGTAACCCATAGGGTGTAACACATTGAAACCTTGAAGGCGTTTGAAACGTGAATAAATATCCGATGCTATATAACCAAGTGGGTGTCCTACGTGAAGACCGGCTCCCGATGGATAAGGGAACATGTCGAGTACATAAAATTTAGGACGCTCACTGTCAATCTCAGTTTTATAAGTATTGTTATCTTTCCAATATTGTTGCCAACGGCTTTCAATATCTTTGTGATTATATTCCATAATTAAGTGATATATTTATTAGTTTATTAATTTTCAGTTTTATCTATTTGCAAATTTAATTATAATGCTTCTATTTCTAAAATTCTTTTATTTACTATTTAGTTATTAAAGTGTAAATAAAAATGTTTATAATCCTAATTTTTCAGAAATATCAAGCATTCTTTGAATTGGAATGCGAGCTTTTTCAGCTATTTCATTATCCACCTCTATAACCGGTTGCTCATATTTCAGACAGTTATAAAGTTTTTCAAGTGTGTTGAGTTTCATATAATTACAATCATTACATGAGCAAGTGCTATCTTCGGGTGGTGCTGGAATAAAAACTTTATCACTGCATTTCTTCTTCATTTCATGAAGAATGCCACTTTCTGTAGCCACAATAAATTCCTTTGCATCGCTGTTGATAGCATAACTCAATAGAGCTGCTGTTGATCCCACTTTGTCGGCAAGTATTACGATTGAATTTTTACATTCGGGATGTACCAATAATTTAGCATTAGGATATTGTTTTTTTAATTCTATGATTTTTTCAACCGAGAATTGTTCATGCACATGGCAAGCACCATT
>JAFOYQ010000135.1 GCA_017424575.1 Muribaculaceae bacterium | reverse complement strand
TCCCAATTCATCAATTTTATCATACATACTTGGTTTTTCTTTAGCCATTTTGTCCAACGCATTAAATCGCTCCATTGCTGTTTTTGTATAAGTTGATAAAATGATGCTCTCAATTATCTCATCGGGAGCCGATGCTATACACTTGTTTTGTATATTAATGATTCTTATTGTGTAATTAGACATCACTTGGTAGGCAAACTCCTTGTAGGGTGCTCGCTTAATGGAGTCTAAAGTAACAAGATAACATGCCTCTATCTGTCGATTCAGATCATTTACCGACGAGTCTTTCATTACCTCCCATCGTTGCTGTGCTGCCTCTGCATTTTGCTGAACTATTTTTATTGAGTCAAACTGTTGTTGCGTCACACGAGCCTCATTGCGCGCCACCGAGAGTGAGTCGAGTAATTCCTGTCGTTGCGCCTCAGAGATGACTCCTCTATTCCATAATATAAATGCAACTATAGCGATAGCAATCGTAGTGCCTAACATATAGTATATCCATGCATTACTTTTATTCCACTGACGACGCATTTGATCGACATTATCCCACCGTTTATCTCGATTTTCGTGCAGACATTTGCACCTAAACGAGCGATATTTTCGTGGGAAAATAAGTTGCATAAGTTTTCCCAACGAGTATATGTCGCTACGCACATCAATATCTTCGCTCTGAGCCAATAACTCGGGTGACGAATAAGCACGGGTGCAACCCATCGTTTTGGTAAGGTAATGTGCATCGGTGTTGCTAAGTCCAAAGTCGAGCAACTTCACATCGTCGTTAGCCTTGGTAATGAGAATATTTTCGGGTTTAAGGTCGTTATGTATAATTCCATTTTTGTGAATAAACGCCACGACTTCAAGCAATTGGGCAAACACTCGGCAACGGGTGTCGTGTGATGGGTTTTCAGCAAGAAATTCATTTAGATTTCGCCCATCAACATACTCCATTACAATCCCTGGCCCCATAGGCGAATTAGGCTCAAAAGTATAGAAATGAGGCAAATGATAATGGTCGAGCGCAATCGACAACTCATATTCACGCTTAAGCATTGCCAACTGCAATGCCAAATTGTCTTTAGTTGTCTTTATCGCAAAGTATTTACCCGCTTTACTTGCTCTATACAAGCGCATATTTACCCCTTCGCGAAGCAACACAATGTCTGTATATGAGCCACTTACATCGAGCGAGGGAGTAACTGGGCGAAAAGTTTCACTTACCATATTTGCCTTTTTAGTGAGATTCTGAGGTTTTGCAGTCCCAAAATTAATACATATTTTTGTAACCATTATGAATTTCAAGACAAATCTACCCGAAATTGCCACCTTGCGCAATCGTGTGAAAGAGAAAGCACAGCTTCCTCTCGACACCCATTTTCATTTCATTCAACTCGTAGCCGAACTCGAAAAAGAACTACACGAGCACATGTCAGAAACCACACTCGAACGTGTGTGGGGATACTCTACTCGCGGCTATGACACCGTGTCGCGTCGCACACTCGATGTGCTCTCACGATATATAGGGGCTCAAAACTGGGAAGATTTCTGTGAAATTCTTCGCAATGAATGTGGTCGTGAGTCCGACCTATTCATGACCAAAGCCATCACCTCGCAATCCCTTGCCATTGGCACACGATTGCTCATAGGCTGGCAACCCGACCGCCTTTGCGAAATATGCTACCTGGGCGACAACAGATATGAAGTGATACGCACCGAAAACTCATCGATACAGCCTGGCGACAAATTCTCGTGCCTACTATTTGAAAAAGGACGCGAACTATATCTCGACCTCTTCCAACGCGCCAATGAACCTGGGGCACCCAATCCCGATGCTCGCTACGTCGTAGGGCAAAACCACGGCCTCACCACCATCGAAATCCTCAACGAAGATTAACCCCTCAACAACATAGAGAATCCAACTATCTTACACACTATCCCCACACACCATAGAGTCCGAATATTTTCGGGCTCTTTTTTTGTCTTGACAATCAGATAAAATCGCCCTATACAAAAGACAAAAAAAGACAATTTGAGCAATATATTATTTTACATACCTTTGTAACACTAATTAGTAACAGCCTTTTTCAATATGTTTTAGAGCATATTTTATTGATTTATTAATTTATTTCATTAAATTTGCACTACATACATTATTGGAACACAAAAGTGTTTAACTCATCGCAGTTAGTGAACCTAGGAAATTCATTGATGACAGTTCGGTGCAGTTAGACACATGAGGTGTAATCTATCATGTTTATTCATGAATTAAGATACACTCGTGTGGGCTGTTACTTATTTTATTGTCAAGGCGATTCCTAGGGCCTACTAACTGAAAATAAGTTAGCAGGCTCACACTTTTTTATACCCATCCCTCACCCCGAGCCTAGTGAGAAAAACACGACTCTACAGGGAGTCACAAAACTAAAAAACTCGCCAATCGCTATGGCAAAGGAATTGACAGCGACATATAAAGATTACATCATTTCCATTGAATCCAACGGAAGCATAATCGTTACGCACAATGGCATCACTTACAAAAATACTAAAGATGCCTTGCGTACAATAGCCCATGCTGTTTCTTTTGCCTACGACAAAGCCTGGAACACCCGACAATTTGGTGCCAATTTGGTTAAATTTCTCAACGAGAATAGACTCGCCACAAAGCAAAACTTCGGCAGAGTAAGCCGAACCACTCCCCCTCCCATTTCCGAATCTTTAAGAGTTAAGCAACCCGAAACCATAGGTGGCAATGTAATCGTGCTTAATCGCATGTATTGTGGTGATTATTTAGATGAAAACTTGGGGCATGAGATTATCAACATGTATAAATCAGACAACGGCAAGTCATATTTATATCTTAATGCTCATGGCACATTTGACTCAAAATGGGCAAACCGCATAAAAACAATGCTTCTTGTTCGCACCATTGAAGGGCGCAAAATGCTTGAGGTAACAGGAATTGCCCTTGGCATAGCAGATGTATATCAACAAGGCCAATCGAGGAAAGAACAAGACCAATATATTATTAACAATAACATTCGATACGCAGGGAAATATCTTCATGAGATATTCAAGGGCAACCAACAACAAGATATAAATATCTCATTTGTTGCCAACAAGGTATTACTGCCGAATAAAAAGGTATTCTTATCTTTCAACCCTGATATTCGCGACAAAAACGACCAAACTTCATGCGTGTGCTACCTTGAGGGCATTAACCAAGCTAAAGCATCACTAAAACAATACATCGAACAAGAAACTGCTCCTATTGCCTACAACAAATTAATTGCATTGATTAATCAGCCCAGATTGTGGACTACCGAGGCTTCAATGGTTAAAGAGCAAGCAACAACCGAGCGCCGCATGACATATTTTGATATCTGTGGCATAACTCACAATGAACTGGCATTTTCTAATGCTATTGCATTCTTTTTTGAGAAATATCCACATCACTTGTCTTCATTTATGGATAGCATAGGTGTGGATTTTGATACTACTAGCGGCATTTCAATTTATCGAGAAAAAAGAAATATCGACATCTTGATATCTAACGGCAACAAATCAATTGTCATAGAGAATAAAATCACGTCGGGGATTAATGGAATTGACCGCCATGACCCAAGCAAGAGCCAATTAAAAAAATATTACGACATATTGAATGGCGAGTTCAAAGGGAACTTCCATAATCCAATGTTTTATGTGCTAACACCCAACTACAACGACATCCATCTAACGCAATATGCCGGAGGTGAGCATTATACAAAATTGCTATATAGTCAACTTTTTGAACATTTAAAAATTCAAGAAGAATATAACACCGACATCCTATTTCAAAACTATGTCAGTGCAATCGAACAACATACTACTTACTATTGCAACGACCAATATGAAGAGATGAAACAAAGATTTTTAAACACAATAAATAATTAATATGGGAATACTAAAAAATTTAATGGATAATTTCAGCAAGGCTGAATTTACCGTAGCTCCACAAAAAAAACTTAAATCAATTTCAGCCGATTTCAAAAAGGCATTTAATCTTTCACTTGTATTCTATAAGGGGATGCAAATTGCAGATGGCGAATTAACTCTTGCTGCCCTAAACAAGAAAACAACTAAAGATGTAAAAGCCACTGCCGACGGTCTTAAAATTAAAGCAAGTATGAAAGTGGGAGATGTAGAAAAAATGTTTGACCAAAACTTTGGCGTTACAGTACAAATCAAGGATATTGATGCTAGAATATGTGTGCCAAACAATATCTCACTAGGGCAAGCCGCTCGTGAAGAATATAAAAAATAAATAAAATGGCAAAAATCGGCAATTGCAGGTGAATACATTGTAAGCGTAAAAGACGATAGTAGCTTTGAAGTTTATCGCATTTATGATAATGTAAAAGGAACTTTAAGAGAGATTGCCGAAAAAGAAGGATTTGAATATGACGCAAATTGGACAACTAGTCAATTTGGCTCAAAAATTATAGATTTAGATTTTGAATAATTTCAATTATATTTTTATAACATATTTAACACATACAATTATGGCAGATTTTAAATTAGACGGACGTATGAAAGTAAAGTCTCTTAAAGACACTTTCAAAAAAACATTTGGCGCATCACTACGCGTTTACAAGAGCGTATCTTGTAAAGGTGCTTTTGCTGATGATAATGCAACTCTTGCATCTATCCGTGCAGAAGGCGCTAAAGGTGGCGAACTTGTAGTAGCTGGCAACCTTAAAGTAGGCAACTTCGAAAAGAAAATC
>JAFOYQ010000134.1 GCA_017424575.1 Muribaculaceae bacterium | reverse complement strand
CAACAAAATCTCGTCAAAAAATTAACAGGTTTTAACCTGTCGCTGTCCTTCGCTCTACCACCGCCGTGGTCCGTTCTCAAAAGCGAGTGCAAAGTTACGGCTTTTATTAATATCAACCAAATATTTTTATAACTATTTTTTGCCCATTTTTACCCATTTTCGCCTCAATAAACTATACACCAATATTTTAACTACTAAAAATTTTTATGTTGTAAAACATATTTTTAACAAAACTACAGAATCAACGAGATTAAACAAGACGTTTTACACATTATTATATATAGCAATAAATTATTAAGATGGTTCAAAGCCATAGATAGCATATAAATATAAAACAAAGCACGATGTGTGTATGACATCGTGCTTTTGCTTTATTATCTACTTTTGGTTACTGGTCAAGACGGAATACAATGCGCTGCATGCCGTCTTGATAGCGCGAACTTGAAATGCGGAAGCGTCCTATTTGCGAGGTGCGCTCAACATGCGCGCCAACACATGGACATGCATCGTAGTCGCCAATATGCACTATGCGCAACATTTCAGACGCATCTTCGGGCAACCGTTCAAGGTCGTATACCTTTGCTGCTTCGCTTGCAGGGATAAATTCATATGTAACTGGGAGGTCTTGTGCAATCACTCCATTTATAGCATCTTCTATCTCTTGCAATTGCTCGGGAGTGAGAGGTTGTGCGAGAGGATAATCACATTTTGACTTTTTGCGCTCGATATGGGCATTGCGCGAACGCTTACACCCAATCATTTTCACCATAGTGCCGTTCAATAGATGTTCGGCAGTGTGCATGGGTGGATACTCGACTTTGTTATGCGAATTGAGTTGAATTTCTTGTTCCATTATTTATTGTTTTGATTAATCAAATTAACTACAACTTTTACCATTATATCCTTTTCTTCAGTACGACTTTCGGCAATCATCAATGTTAATGCAACGAGGGTATTGTCGGCAATACGCTTTTCTCCATCTTCGCGATATAGGATTCCATTGCGTTCCATAAACCAAAGGAACAACATTGCAGCAATACGTTTATTTCCATCACTGAAAGAGTGATTCTTTACGACCAAATACAACAACATTGCCGCTTTTTCTTCAATACTTGGATATAACTCCTCGCCATCCCATGTTTGATAAATTTGACCTATTGAACTTCGGAATGAGTCATCTTTCTCATTTGCAAATAATGCACTCCCTCCAAACTTGGGTTTAAGACGATTTATTGCGTCCATTGCATTTTCATAAGTGGCATGGAAACGTTCTTCCTTAATGGTATTATCAACTATTAATTGTTGAAAGTCATATTTATCAAGAGTATCAAGAGCATAAACATAATCAGCAATAACGGAGAACAATCCATCGGATTCATCTGTGGTTAATTTCTCTTGGGCTTTCACGGTTGTAGAAAGTAGTCGCACAACACTCTTTAACTCGGCGTAATGCTCTAATTTTATCTTCTCATTTATGGTATAACCTTTTATAATATAATCCTTCAATATGCGATTTGCCCAGCGACGGAACTGCACACCTCTCTTACTTTTGACACGATATCCAACCGAAGCAATCATCTCCAAATTGTAATGATCTACCATATACGTTTTGCCGTCGGTAGCAGTTGTCGCAAAATTTGCGATAACTGGCAAACCATCCAATTCTTCCTTTAACGCATTATTTATATGCTTACCAATTGTTTTAATATCTCTATCAAACAATATTGACAATTGATGTCGATTTAGCCACATCGTATCGCCATCCAACCTTACATCAAGCGATACTTGATTATCTTCGGTTGTGTAAATTACTATCGGCGACGTTTCTAATTCGGCAGTGTGCATGGGTGGATACTCGGCTTTGTTATGCGAGTTGAGTTGTGGTTCTTGATTCATTATTTCTTAAAGATTAACCAATTAGAGTGATAATTATGTATCTGGGTGTGCAACTCTACAAAAGATTCATTATCGGGGCGGTACCATCCATAGCGCCATGTCCCCATGTCTAAATATAGTGCATGCGTTACACCTTTTGACAAAAGGCTATTAATAAAATCACCAAATTTTACCGATGCAAGTGACTCAATCACAACTAATTCTCCATTTCTTTCACAAAGTGCTCGAAATATGTTTTGATTATCTTTGGGGCGAGTCGTTTTCACTTTTGCTCCATTATAAATCATCATCTCTTGAGCAAATCCACACCCGCCTTTATTGGCAGCCGATGCAAGTAACGATGAGTATTTTTTGTTTTTATATAAAAATCTCCACGTTTTGCCGTCGTAAATAAAAGCTCCAGTGTTGCGTTTACATGGATATCCTTTATATTTCTTCCCACCACCGGCATGGTCGCTTGCAATATTTGAATGTCGAAACTCTTCTAAATATTCGCCAGTAAAAGCTGCTCCAAAACAAGCGATTACCGATTTATCATTCTTGGGCGAATCGTTTCCAAATGCCATATCGACAGAAGAGAAGTTTGGTTTAATAATTTTCAATCCATCGATAGTTTCGACATCTACCCAATTTTCCATTGAACCGCTTTGTGCATTGGCGACAAATGCTGCAAACAATGCGATAATTGTGCTAATGAAAATTCTTTTTACCATATACTAAACTAAGATTAATGCAATGACTGATATCCTATTTTATTTCAATAGGTTCGCCGAGAAAATGAGGTTTCTTATTCATAACAACCTCTCCCACTGCTTTCACTCGAGCCATTATTTCACGAAGTTCCATCTTTATGCGCCATTTGCGGAATATGGTGTTACGCACATTAAAACCTATTGCGTCAATGCCGTTTTGTCGTGCAATGTACACTGCACGTCGATTATGAAAATCTTGCGAAATAACCATAAATTCCGATAATCCAAAAACTTTCTTAGCTCTCACCATAGAGTCATAGGTTGAGAATCCCGCAAAGTCAAGATATATTGCACTATCGGGAATCCCAGCAGCCATCAAGTCGGTCTTCATTGCATCGGGCTCACTATAAGTTTTACGCGAATTGTCACCACTAATGAGTATGCGATCAATTTTGCCATTTTGGTATAATTTCACCGCCGCATCAATACGATGCTTGTAGAAGTAGTTCATTTTCCCAGTTTTTGTTTTGGGATTAGTACCCAACATCACCGCTACACGCTTGTGAGGCACCATTTCTACATCATTATACAATCGACCGCTACATGAACTTAATACCCAAATGTTACATGCAACTACAACTGCGATTAGCAATCCTATGCCTATCAAAAGTGTCATAAAAGTTCGCTTAAACCATTTGTTTTTAAAAAGTGATTTTCTCATATTAGATTAATTTGATATTTATGTTTACTCTCCTAATGTAATACTTTTGATGATTTTAGGAATTTCGGTGTTATCATGCACTCCCATAAACTCATAAGCACCACGACCGATTGCAAATAATGGCACGGGGTCGCCTGTGTGTCCTGTTGCAATCCAACCAAAACCAGTTTTAGCATTGATTATGTCAAACACCTCAACTGCAAATTCATTAAATGAGTTGTAGAGTGTTTTTTGGTCGGCTGAGTTGCGTAGTTTGAATGTGTTTTCAAACTTTTCAACCAATTTTGCCTCTTGTTCTTTGCTAATTTTGATTTTATTCCAGAATCCGAAACGATTTGAGAGTTCGGCTTTCATATCTTCCCAAGTGTAGATGCGTCGTGAATTAAGGAGAGATTTGGTGTAACCAGCAAAGCGATCTTTTGACATGCGTTGACAGTCAACGAGCGAGATATCTCCAAAACGCACCGACATACCACCTGTGTTGTGGTCGGCAGTTACTACAATAAGTGTTTCATCGGGGTGAGCGAGATAGAAATCGTATGCGATTTTAATTGCATCGTTAAAGTTAAGAATCTCTTTAACCACAGCACCGCCATCGTTAGAGTGTCCTGCATAGTCAATGTTACCACCTTCAACCATCATAAAAAATTGGTCGGGCGAATGTTTTGTTAAATGGTCGAGACATGCTTGAGTCATAGCGGGTAGTGTGAGCGCACCCTCGATTGAATCGATTGTGTAACCTACATTACTATCGAGCGAGTCTTTGTTTAGCAATACCACACGGCGAGAGTCAACATCTTTCAATGCGTCAATACCCTTCACAATTGCCACATTGTTTTGCGCAAAGTGTGAGTAGATATCAGTAGGATTTCCGGCTTTATCTTTAGTACCTTTAAGTTTTGAACCAGCCACAAACTCATAGCCCGAAGCAGCCATTTCTTTGTCAATTTCATACGCCATTGAGCGATTTGGTTGATGAGCATAAAATGCACCTGGAGTAGCATCGTCGGGGGCTACAGTAGTTATAACACCTATACCCCACCCCGCATCTTTGAGATAACGAGCCACCGATGTAACTGGAACTGAATCGGGGGTTACACCAAGCATGCCGTTATTGGTTTTGTATCCTGTTGACAATGCGGTACCTGCAGCAGCCGAGTCGGTAACACGCGAAGAAGCCGAATAGGTCGTTACCATTGAAGCCACTGGGAATTGCATCATAAGAATAGGTTGGTTATTCTTGAGCACCTCGCGATTATATGACTGAGCAGCCATAATGTGGCCCATACCCATACCATCGCCAATGAAATAAAACACATACTTAGGAGATGTTGCATTAACTGCTAGTGATACCACCAACAGAAGTGTCAATAAGAGAGATTTGATTTTCATTTTTGTAGTGATTGATTTATTATTAGATTTGACAAAGGTAGTATATATATTTGTTTAATGTGCCAATTTTTTCTTAAAACATTTTAATATTCGCATCATATTTTTAAGTCCTACATACGAAAGTAAAGCCCCTACTTTGTTTTTCAACCTCACGCGAGAGTTGGTCAACATCGAAAATCGCAATGATTTCACCGTTTCCCAACAACGCTTCTCTACATTTTCATCGCGAGTAGAGGTCAATGCCATGAGCCAAAGAATGTTCATATTTGCACTAAATTGGCGCGAACGAGCGGCCTCTACTATCGACGAATGGTTTTGCTCCATATAAAGCACCATATCGCGAGTAATGTCGAGCACATCGCATCGGCGAAGCGAGAAACTGCCAAGAATGCTCGATTGTCGCGAACGATAGTAATACATGGGTGTTGTGGTCGTAGTAACCTTTTTTGCATTCAAGCACACGTATGGAATCGTTGCAAGGTCTTCATACAATTTTCCCTTAGGGAAACGATGTGAAGAAAATAGGCTCATCTTAAACAACTTTCCACATGGGGAGTTGTCGATATAACCTTGTTGATAGAGCATCGATTTCACTGCATCTACACCACTATCATATATCTTTATTGGCGACAAAGGTGCTTTTGATAGAATTGGTTGACCATCAATAAAATGGTTGAATGACACCGTAGAGATATCGGCATTGGTGTTGACGAGCAAATTATATAGAGTCGATATGCATTCTTGGTGAATTAAATCGTCGGAATCAACAAAAGTAACATATTCCCCACGCGCAGCATCGAGCCCAGAGTTGCGCGCTTCGCTCAAACCTCCATTTTCGCGATGTATGACCTTGATGCGACTATCGCGTTGCTCAAGATTGTCGCAGATTACGCCACTTTGGTCGGTCGAACCATCATCAACCAATATAATCTCAATGTTATCATATTCTTGGCAAATGATTGACTCAACACATTCCCTCACATATTGTTCGACATTATACACAGGGACAACGACCGAAATCAATGGCATGCTATTCATCGTTAATTCATCTTTAGCATTGAATCGATAAATTGTCGGTCATTGGCAAGGCGAGGCACTTTGCGTTGGCCTCCAAGTTTTCCTGTTGAAGCAAGCCAATCGTTAAACAACTGAGGTCGTGCCACAACTATGGTCAATGGATCAAGGAATATCCCCTTATATCGCTTTGCTTGATAGTCAGAGTTTTCTTGTTGCAATTGTTCGTCAAGACGTGTGGCAAACTCATCTATGTCGGCTGGAGGAGTAGCAAACTCAATTAACCACTCATGACGCCCACGCGAATTATCGGCAGCATAAACTGGAGCCGCTGTATAATTCAAGATTGAGCATTGCATATCTTTACACACCTTTGTGATTGCTGCGTTGGCATTATGCACCATCAACTCCTCACCAAAGGCATTTATAAAATGCTTTGTGCGACCAGCAATAGTTATTTTTACTGGATTTACGCTCTCAATCTTCACTGTATCGCCAATAGCATATCGCCACAATCCATTACATGATGATATTACTAATCCATATATCTTTCCAGGTTCAACCTTCCACAATGGGAGTAATTGAGGATTAGGGCTGTCAAGCTGATCAAGGGGCATAAATTCATAGAAAACCCCAAGATTTAAGAGCAAGAGCATTGATTTATCCTCAATTGCATTTTGCGTAGCGAAAAATCCTTCAGAAGCGTTATATGTTTCAATGTAACGCATCTTTGACACATCGGTAATTGCCTCATATTGCTCACGATATGGAGCAAATGCAATACCACCATGGAAAAATACTTCAAGATTGGGCCACACATCGTGAATTGATGATGCGCCAGCCTTTTCCATCACGGCTTTTATCACGGTGAGAAACCAAGATGGCACACCCGATATGTTTGTGATATTTTGATTAATTGATGCTTCTACCAATGCTGGCAATTTCTTTTCCCAATCCATCATCAAAGCCACCTCTTTTGATGGCACTCTATAGAAATTGACAAACGAACTTACATTGCTGATGAGATGTGCCGAAAGATCTCCAACTTTAGCATTTTGGCGAAGGTCATTCACTTCGTTAGCAAAACTTCCACCTAATATAAATGCTTTGCCAGTAAACATTTTACTATCGGGATAAAGCGACATATATTGGCACACTGCATTATTTGCCCCTTTATAATGACAACGCCACAGAGCATCGGTGGTGATAGGTATATATTTACTTTTACCATTTGATGTGCCACTCGATTGAGCAAATCGGTCAATGCGACCACGCCACAATACATCTTTTTCACCTTCGAGATGACGTAATATCCATGGCGCAATATCTTCATAATTGCTCACAGGCACTTTTTGTGCAAAATCTTCATAAGATGATATCTCATTGAAGTGATATGTCTCTCCCCAATGAGTGCGACGAGCTTGAGCAATAAGCCATGCCAATTGTTGGCGTTGGACCTCCTCGCTATTTGTAGCCCAACGACGAGTTTCTTCCACTCGATAGGCTAACATTGTACGCAACAGTGGCGTTAGATTAATCATCGTGACAACTTATATATAGTTTAAGACCACAAAAGTAATAAATACTTTTATAAAAACGCTTATTAAGATTTATTTGATTTACTAAAATCTTAAAAATATTTTGGTAGGAAACGACTGATTAAAATTAGTCATAGATACTCCGTTACACTTTTTCTACCGAATAATTCTATTTCGTTACACTTTTTCAAGGGAATAATCAGCACTTCATTACACTTTTTCCACTGAATCAACTCTTAATTCGTAAAATTTTTAGAACTTTGGTAGTAACAATCAAAGTACTTATATATTCCCGAGCACAAGAAAATATTCGCTCATTTGTCTTATTTTCAATTCAATTTACTATCTTTGTGATAAATTAAACAAATTTATTACGAGATTGTTCCACCATGTCAACACTTGAAAATATGGATAACATTAAAGAAAATGTAAGTGAAAAGTGGACGGAGATAGAACTTCTACCCGAATGGGACGAGGAGTTTTATGATGTATATACTGCTAAGAAATTTGGCAAATGGTTGATGCTCAAAACCCTTAAACCTCAATATCGTGGCATTGAAAAATATGAAACAATGATTGAGAAGGAGTTTGACGTGAGATATAACCTCGCACATGCTCATATCGTGATGATAAACGATTTTGAGGAGGTGCCTGGTATAGGTCGTTGCATCATTACCGACGACGTTTATGGCACGTCGCTACGCAAACTCATCGACGAGAAGCGCGTAACGCCCCATCACATTGAGCAATTACGTCACCAATTAGTGAGTGCAATGGACTACATACAGTCCAACCACATTGTGCATCACCCCATTCGCCCCGAACGCATTATTTTCACCGAAAACATTGAAAATCTTAAGTTGATTGACGTGGGTTTTGACCAAAAAGAACATCTTGAGCCTACCGATGCAGCCGAAGACATCTACAACTATGGACTTGTGTTGAAAGAGGTGCTTGATAGTGTAGATGAAAATTACCCCAATCTACGCAAGATAGCCGACCGTTGCACCGATAGCAATCCTTCGCGTCGCTACCATGATGTGCAAGAACTCCACTTAGCTCTCGAACGTCGCTCGGGCAATTATCTTTATTTGTTAATTATCTCATTCCTCGTGTTGATGGTGCTATTCTTAACTTGGATGATTATAAGCGAGCCTGCCAAACCCGAAGGAATATCTTCAATATCTAACGCATTTATTTCACTCGAAAAATATTTTGTATTATGTCAATCATAGTAAAACCTATCAACGCTAAAAAAAGCGAAATTAAGAAATACGTTCAATTTGGTATCGACTTATATAAAGGAAACGATTGCTACGTTCCACCATTAGTTTTTGACGAGATTGACTCATTGCTTCCCGACAAAAACCCAGCATTTGATTTCTGCAAAGCGCAATCATTTATGGCATACCGCGACAACAAACCTGTTGGTCGCATCACTGCTATTATCAACAACATCGTAAACGAGCGCACTGGCGAAAAGACAATGCGATTTGGGTGGGTTGACTTTATTGACGACAATGAGGTTGTTGATGCATTGTTTAACGCAGCCGAAGAGTGGGGCCGTAGTCAAGGCATGACTACAATCATAGGTCCTATGGGATTTAGCGATATGGACCATGAGGGTATGCTCGTTGATGGGTTCAACGAAATGGGCACAATGGCAACAATCTACAACTACCCCTACTACCCTACTCACATGGAGCGTATGGGTTTTGAAAAAGATGCCGACTGGGTAGAATTTCGCATCACAATCCCCGAAGCCGTACCCGAAAAGCATCAACGCATTGCCGACATTGTGCGTAGAAAACACAATCTCCACACTGTAAAATTCACCTCTCGCAAGAAACTTAAAGAAAAATATGGTCAAGCGCTCTTTGACCTCATCAATGAAGCATACGACAAACTTTATGGATTCTCGCCATTAACTCAACGCCAAATCGACTACTATATTAATATGTATCTCGGCTTCCTCCGTCTCGACGACGTGAGCGTAATCGTTGATGCTGATGAAAAATTAGTGGGATTGGGAATCTCAATGCCTTCATTCTCTCGCGCATTGCAAAAGAGTGGTGGTAAACTCTTCCCATTTGGTTGGTGGCATATTTTGAAGGCTATGCAAGGCAAAACCGATACTGTCGATCTCATGCTCATTGCTATCTCTAAAGAATATTTGAGCAAGGGTGTTAATGCACTGCTCTTTGCCGATCTCATTCCTGCCTATGCTAAAAATGGATATCAATGGGCTGAAAGTAACCCCGAACTTGAGGACAATGCCAATGTGCAATTACAATGGCAATACTTTGACTATCGTCAACACCGCCGTCGCCGCGCATTCAAGAAATCGTTGTAAGATAGAATTATTAGCAATAAATAACAAGAGAGGTGAATCGTGTGGTTCACCTCTCTTGTTATTCCCTCTAAAGATAGAGGAATAATGCATGGGTTATATTAGTGTTTCTTAGAAGAAATTCACTACTTGACCTTCACTATTGTCGGCAGGTTGAGATTTTTCCACTTCAGCAACACCACCCTCAACCGATGCTTTCACTCGAGTATTGAGTTTTTCGGTTGTTTCTTTATCACGATTGTAGGTTGATACCTTTTCGAGTAGTTCAATCACCTCATCATCATCCATGAGATCGGGGGTGAGAGCCACATAGCGTTTTGTATCTTTTTCGCGTTGAAGATTTTCAACCTTCTTAGTACCATAAGTTTTGCGAATACGCTCTTCATCTTCGGCCGAAGGAGTTGTTTCGGGAGTAAAAGATACGTTTTTAGAATCTTCCTCTTCGTCTTCCTCATGTAATGTGAGTTCAAAACCAGCGGCAAGAATAGTAATTTTTACTTTTTCGCCAAGAGAGTTATCGATTGTCGCACCCCAAATGATGTCAACACCCGAATTGATACTTGTAACAAATGAAGTAATCTCTTTTGTTTCATTCATTGTGAATGGGCGTTCAACATTCTCAGCTGCAAAGTAGATATTGAAGAGCAATTTCTTCGCCGACAAGATGTCACGGTTTTTGAGCAATGGCGACTTAATAGCCGCGTTGAATGCTTCGGTTACACGATTTTCGCCTTCGCCATAACCGCTTGAAATAATTGCTGCACCACCATTGCGCAATGTTGTATCAACATCGTTGAAGTCGAGATTCATATAACCCTTCTTAGTGATAAGTTCTGAGATGCTACGAGCAGCAGTTGTTAATGTATCATCAGCTTTACCGAACGCGTTGAGGAATGTCAAATCGCCATAAATATCATTAAGACGCTCGTTGTTAATAACCAACAATGCATCAACATTCTTGCTCATTTCGTCGGCCCCGTCAAGCGCTTTACTAATTTTCTTTGTTCCCTCAAAGAGGAATGGAATGGTTACGATACCGATTGTGAGGAGTCCCTTCTCTTTTGCTGCACGAGCCACCACTGGAGCAGCACCTGTACCTGTGCCACCACCCATACCAGCAGTAACAAACACCATCTTCAACTCAGGGGTGAATAAGTATTTGATATCGTCGATACTCTCTTCGGCAGCCGCACGAGCCACTTCAGGAATATTACCTGCTCCAAGACCACCAGTAGTGTTAGGACCAATCAACAACTTGTCGGGCACAGGAGAGTTTTCCAACGCTTGATTATCGGTGTTGCACACCACAAATTTCACACTCTCAATATTTTGGTTATACATATTGTTGATAGCGTTGTTACCTCCGCCACCTACACCAATAACCATTATCTTTGGATCGTCTTTGCTCTGAATATTAAAATTCGCAGCTTTTTCGATTTCTTGTAATTCTATAGACATAAATACACTATTTTAAGTCATTATTTTTCATAGCCATCTTCTTTGAGATAATCGGCTACAGTATCTTGCACTTTTCCCAACATAGACTTAAGGCGGTCACCTACCTTTTGCATTGTAGAAGGGCCTGCTGGTTTTGGATTTTTATCATCTGGAATGTCTTCATATTCTTCCTCAACCTCTTCTTCCTTCTCTTCAACTTGAGATGTGCCATATTCAATTATCACCTCGGGTTCAGGCAACGGTTGAGATTGTCCTTCAATACAGTTTACCACATCTTCTTTCTTTGATGCAGCAAGCAATATTGCTATTACATCAAGTGCATTACCAGGTTGAATGCTACCATCGGTGATATGTATAGGTGTTGCGATAATGCCATTACGCACCTTTAGAGAAGTGTGGAACTCGAGTAATTGAGAGAACCCTTGGAGTTTTGCACCTTGTCCCACAATCACGATACCACCACTTGCCAAATCGGTTGACTTAAATCCTGCTTGAGTGATTTGAGTAGCGATATTGAAAGCAATTTCGCCAGCACGATGTTGCACAATATTGTGGAATACCGAGTCGTCAACCCCTTCAATGATGCTTGATTGTCCACCTTGACCGATAGTTTCTTGAGAATTAGCATTACCATATTGGCATTTCAATCGCTCAGCTACCTCTTCGGTAATGCCGAGAGTAGAGAGGTCGCGAGTGATGTTGCGCGAACCCATTGGGAGTGTTACCATATATTGCAATGCACCACTCTTGTGAATTGAAACGGTAGTTGTTTCAGCCCCCAAGTCAACGAGTACACAACCCAATTTTGCATCATCGTCAGAGAGCACCAATTGAGCCAAAGCCTTTTGGAGCACGATATATCCATTAGTATCGAGTTGAAGACGCTCTTCAATGACACGATCGATATTTTTCTTAATTTGTGGACGACAAGCGATTATATTATACGATGCTTTGATGTGGTTGCCATAGATACCGATAGGTTTTTGTTGAGTCAAATTATTAACTGCATATTTCACAGGCACAGCATCAACAATCTCCTTATCTTCAAGTTCTTCCAAACGAATATCGCCATCGAGTTGCTTGATGACTTCGCTTGTGATTTCGATTTCTGTATCAAATACTCGCTCGATTTCGCGTTTGTGTGACATCATCGAACGACCACCCAATGCTACATACACACCTTTGACTTTGCTTGGTGCGATGTTTACACGTTCCTCAAATGCTGTAATGATATCGGCTACAGCAGCCTTCACACCTTCTACGTTTTGGATCCAACCATAACGCACGCAATCTACAAGGGCACGTTCTTCGATTGCACTTACTTTGAGAGTGCCAGTTTCGTCTATAGCACCCACAGCACCTACAATCTTGGAACTACCAATTTCAATTGCCACTAATTTCTTGTGTTCCATAAGTTTAGTTTGTTTTATTATTTTGTTTGTTATTATTATTCACATCATCAACAGCCGACGAGGCATTATCACTGCTATGAGCATAAATATTTGCGTTCATAGTTTCCACATCGTTGGCCTCAAGGTCGATAGAGTCGGCAAATGTTGCAGTATTTTTGCTTTTTTCCTTTTTGAAACGTGTTGCAACAACTTGTCCTCTCCATTTTACCGAAATTGTATCATAATAGGTCCACCCTTTCACAGGTAACACCTCTTTATACATTGTTTTTAAGCGAGCAAATTTATTTTCAATCATCGTGGTGTCACCAAAGTTTATCACATGACCTTTAATCATAGGCACAATGATAATATCACGATTTTTGGGTGATATCTTCACACTCGATACAAGCGAATTCCACGTTGGGTCATTTGATATATACGACAAAAGTGGCAAAATCGAAACTGCAGGGAATTGCTTATCAAAGTTTCCTACTACGATAGGCACATCAACACGATATCGAGGGTCGGCAAGCATCTTCTTCCCTTCACGATTTATATAGTATGAACCTTTGTCGTCAAACACACGAGCTACGGGCACCAATGGCATCACATCAATGCGCAAACGAGAATTATTGAAGAACACACAATTTGCTCGCTCAATCTTATCGATAGCATTGAGTCGAGTTTCGATTATATGTGTATTGATTTCGCTCACTTTCTTGGTGAGATATTGATTATTCTCGTTTTGTATTTCGTGTGAAATATCGTCAACGGTAACGAATTTCAATCCACCTTGGTCATGAACCACAATATCAACCCCCTTGCACAACGATTCTTGCGCACGACGAGTGGTGATGGTGAATGCTACTATCATGTAAACTATCAACAACACCGATAAGATGGCCCACAACAGTGTTAATTTATTTTCCTTTAACCACATTTTCACAAATTTGAGGTAGATAATTGCAAATATCGCCAGCACCAACTGTCAGCAACACTTCAAAGTTGATGTTTTTGAGAATTTCCACTAATTCACCCTTTTCAATAAGCACTTTTTCGCTACAAGTGATTTCGTCAAACACGATTTGCGATGTCACCCCTTCGATAGGCAACTCACGAGCAGGATAGATATCAAGCAATATCACTTGATGCGCAAGCGAGAGTGCTGCTGCAAATTCTGGAGCAAAATCGCGAGTGCGTGAGAAAAGGTGTGGTTGGAATGCCACAGTAATTTTACGGTCGGGGTATAGCGATTTTACTGAGTTGATTGATGCTGTCAATTCATCGGGGTGGTGAGCATAGTCGTCAATAACGGCACGACCATTTTCGCCAGGTTCTTTCAACCAAAATTCAAAGCGACGTTTAGGTCCCATGAACGAACCCATTGCCTCAGCAGCTTTATCGAGTTGCATATCGCCAGTGAGATAGCAACCTGCCAATGATGCAATAGCATTTTCAATATTAATCTCTACAGGCACGCCCAATTCGATGTCTTTTATCACTGTACCATCAAATGCCACAAAGTCAAATGTAATTGTACCATTACCACGACGAATGTTTTGAGCATGGAAATCTCCCTCATCGCGTGAATATGTATATACTTTTACACCTGGTGCTACACGAGGTTTCAATTTCAATCCTTCATGTACCACCAATGCGCCATCTTCACGAATCAACTCTGTGAAATGAGCAAAACTTTCAAGATAAGCCTCCTCAGTTCCATAGATGTCGAGGTGGTCGGGGTCGGTCGATGTGATAACTGCAATATAAGGCACCAATTGATGGAATGAGCGGTCATATTCATCAGCCTCTATCACTGAATAAGGAGATGTTTCGCTCAACAATAAGTTGCTATTATAATTGCGAAGAATACCTCCCAAAAACGCATTACATCCCACTTCACAACTATTGAGGATATGTGCTGCCATTGATGAAGTAGTAGTTTTGCCATGAGTACCAGCAAAACACAATCCCTTTGAGTCGCGAGTAATCATACCCAACACTGCCGCACGTTTCAAAATCTCAAATCCACCTTGTTGGAAGAAGTTAAGACCTTTATGGTCGGCAGGAATTGCTGGGGTATAAACTACCAAGGTAGTGTCGGGGTTCTTAAATTCCTCGGGAATAAGATCCACATCATCGTCATACACGATTGCCACGCCCTCATCTTCAAGAGCTTTAGTAAGAGCCGATGGTGTGCGGTCGTAACCAGCCACCTTGTAACCTTTAGAGAGGAAATAGCGTTCGAGAGCCGCCATTCCTATTCCTCCAGCACCTACAAAGTATATATTAGTTTTCTTATTGTTCATCGTTATATCTTTATTTATTCAATAGTTCATAAATCTTATCTACGATTTTCTCATCAGCCTCTTTGAGAGCCATCTTAATGATATTTTGCGATAGAGTTTCGCGACGAGCATCATCGGCAAGCAATTCATTGACTGTTGATGCCAATTTTGCTTTACATTCGGCATCGAGAATCATCACAGCAGCATCTTTATCCACGAGAGCCTGAGCATTTTTTCGTTGATGATCCTCTGCCACATTTGGCGAAGGCACGAGCACAACGGGCATGCCGAGTAATTGGAGTTCGGAGATAGTTCCAGCTCCAGCACGCGACACCACTAAGTCGGCGGCGCGATAAGCTACATTCATATCCGAGATAAAAGCAGTAGCAATTACCCCTTTTTTGCCTTGCGCCTTTTCGGCACACTCTTCGGCATAGATTTTACCTGTTTGCCACATCACTTGAGCATCGGTAGCGAGGATTTCATCGAGCGAAGCCGCTACACTATCGTTGATAGTGCGAGCGCCAAGACTACCCCCTACCACAAGCACCAATTTGCGCGAGGGGTCGAATCCCAATTGCTCTTTTGCTTGCTCGCGAGTGAGTTCGCAATTCAATATATTAGCACGCACAGGATTTCCTGTAAGCACTATCTTTTCGGCAGGGAAGAAGCGTTCCATTCCCTCGTATGCCACACATATTGCACCTGCATTTTTAGCAAGCAACTTATTAGTAACACCAGCATAGGAATTTTGCTCTTGCAATAGAGTAGGGATACCCTTCTTTTGCACCTCTTTGAGCATAGGACCACTTGCGTAGCCACCCACACCCACAGCAATGTCGGGTTGGAAGTCGCGCAAAACCTTACGTGCAATGCGCATACTTTTCCACAATTTGAAAAGCACCTTCACATTTCGCCACAATCGTTTGCGGTCAAAGCCACACACTGGCAACCCCACGATTTCATATCCAGCAGCTGGCACACGTTCCATCTCCATGCGATTTTCAGCACCCACAAAAAGGATTTCAATGTTAGGATTGCGACGCTTGAGTGCATTGGCAATTGAAAGAGCAGGGAAAATATGACCACCTGTTCCTCCTCCACTCACTAATACTTTATATGCTTTGTTACTTGTCATCTAAACTTTTTTATTTTTAAGATTACAATTTACTTGGATTTATAGCACGAGCCTCCTCGGGTAACGAGTTCATCTCGTTGCGGTCGTCGGTTTTATCTTCATTGTTTTTACGCACTGCATGACGACTCACGCTCAGCATCACACCTATTGCCAACGAAATAATGAGAATAGATGAGCCCCCAGCCGATATTAAAGGCAATGGCTGACCTGATACTGGTAAAAGTCCCGACACGATACCCACATGAGCCAACGCTTGATATACAATATATAATGCCATACCAAGCACAAGCATCATAGGGAATGCTCGCTTACATTGCGATGCAATACCACTGGCACGAGCCAATAAAGATAGGTAGAGAAGTAGCACAAACATGCCACCCAACAATCCGGTGTCCTCAACTATGATGGCAAAAATATAGTCGGAAAACGCCAATGGCAAACGGGCTGCTTCACGCGAATTGCCCGGGAAAACACCAAACACGCCCCCATTTGCTTGAGCAATATAAGAGTATTGCTCTTGATGGTTGAAGCGGTCGATAGGTTGCTCCCATTTTGGGGTTTCATCACCTTTCCACCAACGAATCAATCGAGGAATGACAACATCAACCAATCGGTCAACGGTTTCACCTTTCTCAATTTTATCGGCAGCCGATTCTTTTTGGGCATATTCGATTCTTATCTTTCCATTTTCATCATATTTTTCACAATACTTAGAATAGCCATAGCCCAATGTTATGGCAGCAACAACAACAAGAATGCCCACTACCGAAAGGATTCGTTTCCATTGCACTCCACCTATTATCATCATAGAGAAACAGATGGCCATAAGAATAATAGTGTTTGTAGTACCCTGTTTAATGAGTACAGCTCCAAATATACCTATTACAACTAACGCCCAATAGAAACCTTTTTTGGTGACACCTTTACCATCTTTGAGTTGCGATTTTGACAGAATTACAGCAAGCAATGCTGCTGCTGAAAATTTAATTAACTCAGCAGGTTGAAGTGGGAGCATGCCAAACAATTTGATACTTCTTCGAGCTCCATTTATAACATCGCCAAAGAACATTACATAAATCGCCAACCCCACACTCACTACTGCAAGAATGGGAATAATAGCAAAAAACTTGGTGTAAGAGATGCGTTGCACCACGAGGATTACCCCAAGGCCCATTGCCAAGTGTCCAACTTGTTTTACAATAGGTCCTAAAATATCAGTTGACGAAACAATACGCGCCGATGCACTATATTGTTCAACAATTGATACTACACACAATAAGATGTAGATGGCCCAAATATATTTGTCGCCATAAGCAAATGCTTTTAATTTGCTTCCTACATCGCCCGAAGGAGTTGAATTTTCACTTTTCATAGCTGATTAAAATAATTTATTATCTGTTCATTGATTTAACTATTGCCTTAAATTGATGGCCACGGTCTTCATAGCTTTTGAATAGGTCGAAACTTGCACAACATGGCGACAACAATACTGTGTCACCCTCTTGTGCCAATCGCGCACACTCTTTCACTGCATCTTCAATTGAATGTGTGTCGCTTAAGGTCACTACGCCATCAAAGAAGTCGAGCAATTTAGCATTGTCTTTACCCATACACACAATTGCTTTCACTTTCTCTTTCACGAGTGGCAAAATTTCGGTATAGTCGTTGCCTTTATCCTTGCCACCAAGAATGAGAATTGTGTTTTTGGGCACACTTTCGAGCGCATACCAGCATGAGTTTACATTAGTAGCCTTTGAGTCGTTGATGTAACGCACACCGTTGATTGTATCAACATATTCCAATCGATGCTCAACACCTTCGAAATTGCTTAGCGCGCGACGAATATCCTCTTTTTTCAAATCAAGAAGACATGCCGACAACCCTGCCGCCATTGAGTTGTAGAGATTATGAAGACCACTCAACGCTAAGTCGGCACGAGGCATATTAAGCGATGTTGATGGGGTGTTGATTATCATATTGTTTTCAGCATCAATATATGCTTGAGTATTCTCTTCGATTGTTTCGGCAAATGGATACAAGCGTGCTTGTGTCTCAACTTGACGCAATTGTGCCTCAATGATAGGATCGTCTTGCCAGAAGATGAATGCATCTTGCGAAGTGAGATTTTGAAGAATACGGAATTTAGCGTTCACATAATTCTGCATCTCGTAGTCGTAGCGGTCGAGGTGGTCGGGGGTGATATTCATCATCACAGCGATATGCGCTTTGAAGTCATACATATTTTCCAATTGGAAACTGCTCAACTCCACTACATACACATCGTGATGTTCACGAGCCACTTGCAAAGCCAAACTTTTACCCACATTACCTGCGAGTCCCACATTCACACCTGCATTTTTGAGAATGTGATAAGTGAGCATTGTTGTGGTGGTCTTACCATTGCTACCTGTAATACACACCATTTTGGCATCGGTATATCGTCCTGCCAACTCTATTTCAGAGATTACAGGGATGTTTTTAGACGCAATTTTCAACATCAAAGGGGTTGTGGGTGGAATGCCCGGACTCTTCACTACCTCATCGGCATCAAGGATTTTCTCCTCGGTGTGTTGTCCCTCTTCCCATTCAATACCCTCTTGATTGAGCATATCGGCATATTTGGGAGCAAGTTTTCCCATATCAGAGAGAAATACTTCCATTCCCTTATCTTTGGCGAGAATAGCAGCACCTACGCCACTTTCACCACCACCAAGCACTACCAATTTCTTTGTTTTCATTATCTAATCTTTAATGTAGCAATTGTCATTACAGCCAAAAATATCGCCAAAATCCAGAAGCGAATCACGATTTTTGATTCAGGAATAGGTTTTTTAGGCCATTGAATCAATGCTTCGATTTCGCCATTACCTGGTTTTTGGAAATGGTGATGTAGAGGAGCCATCTTGAAGATGCGCTTCCCTTGTCCATTCTTTTTAGTGAGACGGAATATTGTTGTTTGCACCAATACTGAAAAATCTTCAATATAGAATAGCGCACACAATATTACCAATAAAAGTTCTTTGTGAATCAATATCGCGAACACGGCAATAATACCACCAATGGTGAGACTACCAGTGTCGCCCATAAACACTTGCGCTGGGTGTGCATTATACCACAAGAACCCTATTAAGGCTCCTACAAATGCCGCCATAAACACTACCAATTCACCTGTCCCTGGCAGATACATAATGTTGAGGTAGGATGAATATATGACGTTGCCACCCAAATAGGCAATTATCGCCAATGTTACGGCAGCGATGGTCGATGTTCCCGCCGCCAGCCCATCGAGCCCGTCGGTGAGGTTGGCACCATTAGATGTCGCTGTTACCATGAAAATAGTAACGAGGATAAATAGTATCCACGCTGCTGGTGTTGCCCAGTCGCCCATCCATTGTGTAAACCAAGCATAGTCAAGGTTGTTGTTTTTCACAAAAGGAATAGTTGTTTGCAACGCTTTTACCTCTTGTGAGTCATACACCACCTCAACTTTCCCATCGGCATCGGTAGATATTACCTCATGATTTTCACGCATCACCATGTCAGGACTAAGATACATAGTAACCCCCACAATTAAGCCAAGACCTACTTGACCTGCGATTTTGAATTTTCCTTTTAAGCCGTCTTTATTTTTACGAGCGATTTTAATGTAGTCATCAAGGAATCCCAATACGCCAAGCCATAGCATCGAGCCAAGCATAAGGAGCATATAAATATTTGACAAATCACCGATTAATAGACATGGCACTAACGTAGCAATGATGATAATGATACCACCCATTGTTGGAGTTCCCTTTTTCTGTTGTTGTCCTTCAAGATCCAAATTACGAATAATTTCACCAATTTGCATAAGTTGCAATCGTTCGATAATGCGACGGCCTATGAATAGGGTAATCAACAAAGATAATACCAATGCCGTTCCCGAGCGGAATGTAAGATAGTCCATCAATCTCGCTCCAGGGAAATCAATCTCTTGTAGATAGTCAAACAGATATAATAACATGCTTTATATAAAGTTTTTAAGTTTCTAAATTTTAAACATTTCTGTTACCACTTCGCGGTCATCAAAATGATATTTCACACCTTTAATCTCTTGGTAATCCTCATGTCCTTTACCAGCGATAAGGATTACATCGCCTGCTTGCGCCAACATTGTTGCTGTGCGTATTGCTTCACGACGGTCGCTAATACTTAATGTCTTAGCACGAGCCTCATCATCAAGGCCTTCCTCCATGTCGCGAAGAATATCGGTAGGTTCTTCATCACGAGGATTGTCAGATGTAAGAATCACTTTTTCGCTACGTGCAGCAGCCTCACGAGCCATAATAGGACGTTTGCCTTTATCGCGATTGCCACCAGCACCCACCACAGTAATGATATTGCCTTTGTTGCCAATCACATCGCGAATGGCTGTTAATACATTCACAACTGCATCGGGGGTGTGAGCATAGTCAACGATAGCCGTAACACCTTTAGGCGAATGGAATGCTTGGAAACGACCAGCCACTGGCACAAGACGACTCATATTTACCATCACCTCCTCAGCATCCCAACCCAATAGGATTGATGTTGCATAAACTGCTGTGAGGTTATAAGCATTAAACTTCCCAGTAAACAACACCTCAACTTCACGTCCATTGAAGGTCATTAAAGTGCCATCAAGACGACTTTCGATTACACGCCCCACAAAGTCGGCTTGTGAGCGCAATGAATATCGTTTCTTTAATGCTTTTGTATTTTGTAGCATCACCTCGCCCACTTTGTCATCGATATTGGTCAATGCAAAAGCCTCAGATGGTAATGCGTCAAAGAACATCTTTTTCGCTTCAAGATAAGCATCAACAGTTTTGTGATAATCGAGGTGGTCGCGAGTGAGATTTGAGAACACACCACCCACAAATTGCAATCCTGCAATGCGGTGTTGGTGTGCTGCATGTGAACTCACCTCCATTACAGCATATTCACACCCTGCTTCAACCATGCGTGCAAGCAGTGCATTAAGGCTTAGAGGGTCGGGGGTGGTGTGAGTAGCAGGCACTGCCTCGCTATCGATATAGTTGCACACAGTCGACAACAACCCTGCTTTGTAACCCATCAATCGTGCCATTTCATACACGAGAGTTGCTGTAGTTGTTTTCCCATTTGTACCTGTTATACCCACTAATTTCAACTTTGTTGAGGGGTTGTCCCACCACTGTGATGCGAGTTGTCCTAATGCTACTGCTGAATTTTCAACTTGAATGTAAGTCACACTCTCGTCGAGTTGCTCTGGTAGTTTTTCACACACAATTGCAGCAAGACCTTTGCCATTGAGTTGGGGTATATACTGATGAGAGTCGACATTAACACCTCGCACAGCAACAAACATCGATGAGTCGACTGCCTTACGCGAATCGCTCACGATTTCACTCACTTGGCGATTGGTATCACCAACAATCTTTACAACATTTATTGCCTTGAGCAATTGTGACAACTGTTTCATTTTATCTTTGTTATTTAGATATGTTTCAAAGTTAATTTCACGCTACTACCTTTGTCGGCCATGCATCCTGCTTGTGGAGTTTGCGACACGACATAGCCATCGCCTTCAAACTCTACATTGTAACCCTCCTTTTCAAGAGCCACAATTGCCTCACGAAGGCCAAGACCTTTTACCGATGGCACACCCGCTGTAGTAGCAACATCGGGCATACGCACAAATTGGTCAACACAAAGCCCTTCACACACATTTTCGCGCTTGCTTGATTCATTTGTAGCATAAAGCGTTGGGCGAGTGTTAGGATTTGAATTAGCACGATAGTCGCTCACATTGCCAAGCATGCCGCGAGAGTACATTTTCAATGCAATCTCTTTCAACACAGCACCACTTGTTGCTGGCGCTCCCAACCCAGAGTTTTTGGGGTTGAATACCATCACAAAACATGAGTATTGAGGTTTGTCGGCAGGGAAGAATCCACAGAATGACAAACGTTTGCGATTCTTATCATAGTGACCAGGAGTGCCTTGTGGAATGTCGCGACCATAGATATCTTTTGTGATGAGTTTACCATTTTTGTCGGTTTTTAGACGCTCAAATGTAGAGTAGCAAGTACCTGTTTTACCAGCAATTTTCACTACATCACTTCTCATCACACGGCGAGCAGTGCCATGGTCACCCCACACTACGCGAGTGAGCATTTCACGCAATATCTCTGCATTCTTTTCGCTACAAATGCGGTCTTTCATATACGACACTGGTATTACCGAGTCAACACCGTTGCCAATGAGATTAGTCACAAATCGTGGACGCACATATCTACCACCATTTGCAATTGCATTATACACCGAGAGTGTGTAGATAGGTGGTATTTGGGTAGTGTAACCGTAGGTCATACGCGACACATCGATGTAATCCCAGTTAGATTTACCCACATTGCGAATGTTAGGAATACGCTCGCCAGCAATGTGTAGATTCATAGGGTCAAGGAACCCAATTTCTTTCAAGCACTGTTTATACATCGCTGCGCTATCGAGATGAGGCATGATGATTTTTGTCATACCAATGTTTGACGAACGCTCGATTACCTCCATTGCTGTCATTGACGATACAGGAGAGCAGTCGGTAATTGCAGGCCCACTTGCATAAGCATAGCGTGCACCTGTTGTGATTACTTGATTAGGCTTTACCCAACCCTTTTCGAGAGCAATCAACATAGAAATAGGTTTCATAACCGAACCTGGTTCAAAGCCCAAGATAGCACGGTTCATGCCCTCGATATACCCTTTGCCATTTGGATCTCTTTCGAGGTTAGAAATTGCCTTGATGTCGCCAGTAGCAACATCCATAAGGATTGCCACACCCCAATCCGATTCGGTTGAGACGAGCACCTTACTTAATTCGTTTTCCACGATATCTTGCATATTGATATCGATAGTGGTTTTAATTGTGTAACCGTCAACAGCTGGAGTGTCGGTCCAGTTGAGAGTATTGCGGTTTACAGGTACAATACGAGCCACGCCTGGTTTGCCATAAAGCAACGAGTCGAGGTCGCGTTCAAGTCCCCACACTCCACGAATTTCACCACGCACCTGTCCTGGACGTCGTGGCATCTCCCCTACCATGCCTATGCTTCGCAAAGCCATTTCGCCGTATGGGTTACGACGACGCATTTTGCTATCCAACACAAGGCCACACTTGTTTTTGTTGGGGATGTTAAAGAATGGGAATGTCCTCAATTTGAGATATTCGGTATAAGTGATATCACTCACAATCTTATACCAACGAGGGCGCTCCTCTTTTTTTACCTCAAGAGGTTTTTTCAAATACGACTTCCAATAGTCTTTGGTATTCCCAAAATAAGTTGCCAAACTATCAGAAAGACTGTCAAGAGCCGCAGTATAGCGGTCTTCCTTAAATTGTTGACTGCGATAATCTACTCGCACTGTGTAGCTTGTGATGTTGGTTGCCAACACACTGCCATCACAGGCGAGGATATCGCCACGCTTGGGATACAAGATTTTACGCTTCATCAACACCGAATCAGCTTTGTCATCCCAATTCTTTTTGTGTGTTACCGTAGTATCAAAGATTTCGCTTACTACTAAACTTGAGAATGCGAGAATCAATCCAATGATTACCGCATACCTCAAAACTGTACGTGTTTCTAATGCATTCATTCTGAATAAGATATTTTGAAAGGTGGTTGATTTTGTTTTTTCAAATTTAGATTCAACGAGTCAACAAGTTCTTGCATTGCTGATTCGCGCATGCTTCCCATATATTTGCTTCGTTCGGTAATGCATTGATTCTTCACAACCTCAAGTTCGTTATTGAGTTTGTCAATAGTTACCATACTTGTTTGGCATTCATATTTCATAGAGATGTAGGCAACAATCATAAATACAGCCATACATATTTTCCACCCATGCGCTTTAAGGAACTCCACAGTCAAGATTTGACCATGAGTAATCTTCCAAAGTATACGCAACACTACGTTTTGCCCCTTTTGAGTATCTTTTTTATCCTTCTTTGCCATTGCCTAATTTTTTCATAGTTTTTGGGCTACACGAAGTTTTGCACTTCGTGAGCGAGGGTTTAGTTCAATCTCCTCATCTGAGGGTACAATAGGTTTTGATGTAAGCAACTTAAATGGTGACATGCTTCGGCCAAAGAAATCTTTCTCAAGTTCACCACGTAGGTTACCCGAACGCATAAAATTTTTCACCAACCTATCCTCAAGCGAGTGATAAGTGATAATTGCTAATCGACCACCTGGTTTTAGCGCATCCAATGATTGTTGGAGAAGTCGCTTCAATACATCAATCTCGCCATTCACTTCAATGCGCAATGCTTGAAACAACATCGCAAGTTCTTTCTTCTCTTGGCGAGGATTGATTAATGGCTTCACCACTTCAAGCAATCGTTCTACCGTTTCGATAGGCGATTGATTGCGCGCTTTTACAATTGTCGATGCCAATTTGCGAGCGTTCTTCAATTCGCCATAAAGATAAAACACGTCGGCCAACTGCTCTTCGCTATAGTTCATCACTATCCAAGCGGCTGTGCGCTTTGCCTTTTGGTTCATACGCATATCCAAAGCCCCTTCAAATCGGAATGAGAAACCACGGTCTTTATCGTCGAAATGATGGAATGATACCCCCAAGTCGCCAAGAATACCATCAACAGCCTCAACTTTGTGATATTCCAAGAAATTTGACAAAAAACGGAAGTTACTATATACAATCGTAAATCGTGGGTCAACCATAGCACGCTTCACAGCATCTTCATCTTGGTCAAATGAGTAAAGATGCCCATTAGCGTTGAGTTGCTCCATTATAGCACGCGAATGTCCTCCTCCGCCATAGGTTACATCGACATATATCCCTTCGGGATTTATGTTCAATGCCTCCAATGTTTCGGGCAATAATGCTGGGATATGATATACCTCTTCCGACATAGAAATTTATCGTTTTTTCCTGGGGTTATTTGTTGTTTTTTGCTTTTCCAATTATTTCGTTGTAAAGTTACTCATTTTTATCGAGAATTTACAACTCAAAATTTGCATTAAATACCACTTATTCTAAAAAAGTTATCAACATTTTTTCAAATCCCTTTATTTATGCGCCTTTCAAAAAGAAACGCCGACGCAAGTGCCGACGTTTACGGTTGTAAATTTAGAAAGTTTAACATTTGCCAATCAACTTTTCTTTCAGAGCCTTAACTCCCTCTGTGGCCACCATAGGCAAAACCTCCACCCCAGGAGGCACTTTTGCAGGATTAGGGTCGATATAATACACTGGCACACCTCGGCGCACATAACTCAACAACCCTGCTGCTGGATAAACATTCAATGAAGTGCCTATAACAACAAATATATCAGCCTCTTGAACCATATCTATAGCTGGCTCAATATTTGGAACAGCCTCTTGAAAAAATACAATATGAGGTCGCACTGGATCGCCATATTCATCGCGTGTATTAATTGATGTTTCAATATTTTCGGCAGTGAGTTGATACACTCTTGATTCATCTTTCATCGACCTTATTTTCATCAATTCACCATGAAGATGCAATATATTTGCGCTACCTGCTCGCTCATGAAGGTCATCAACATTTTGTGTGATAATTTGCACATCGAAATACTCCTCTAAATCAACAAGTCCGCGATGAGCGTCATTAGGTTCAGTTGTAAGTAAATGCTTACGACGAGCATTATAAAACTCGTGAACCAACGCCGGATTTCGAGCAAATCCGTCGGCACTCGCTACATCCATCACAGGATATTTCTCCCAAAGCCCATCGGTGTCGCGAAATGTTGAAATACCACTTTCGGCACTAATGCCTGCCCCTGTAGAAATAACTAATTTCTTTTTCATAGTTTTCTTGATTTTAGAGTGATTTTAATTCTTTTTACTATTGCAAACTTACTCAAAAGTCAACAAATTAGCAAATTATTCGCTTTATTCAGAAAGTTTCATTAATTTTGCACAACAAATAACCCCACGTTGGTTATTATTTTGTTTAACTAATTTCAAAAGTTTTGGATATAGACCCGTTACCTGCCACTTCATTGTTGGCTCAAATTGCAGTTGATTTTGGTTTTTCACAAATCATTGCTCTTTCTATCGCAGCAATAGGCCTTTTAATTTCAGGCTTTATCTCAGGAAGCGAAATCTCGTTTTTTTCTTTGACTCCTTCTCAGCTCGAAGAGCTTGAAGATACCCCTAAAGGCGAAGCAATCACCAAATTACTTAAGGACCCCGAACGACTATTGGCTACAATTCTTATTGCCAATAACACGGTGAATGTAACAATTGTTATCCTATGTAACTTCGCATTAGGACCTATCTTTAGTAGCATGTCAGCAGTGTTGAGTTTTATTTTGCAAACAGTAATACTCACATTCCTTATTCTTCTCTTTGGCGAAATTCTCCCTAAATTATATGCTAATAGCTACAATCTTACGTGGGCAAAATTTGCAGTATCGGGCATTGGATTCTTAACTAAAATATTCAAGCCACTTTCATCGCTATTGATGTGTAGTTCGATTATCGTAAATCGTGTGGTGACTAAAAAATCACAAAATATTTCGGCCGATGAACTTAGTCAAGCCCTCGAAATCACCGATGTAGCAGCCGACGATGAGAAGGAGATGCTTGAAGGCATTTTGAAATTTGGCGACAAAACCGTAGAGGAAATTATGACTCCTCGCGTAGATATTACCGACATTGATATCGACTCTACATTTGACGAGGTGATGGAAATTGTAATTTCAAGTGGCTACTCTCGTCTCCCTGTATATGAAGAGACCCAAGACAATATCAAAGGCGTGCTATATAGCCGCGACCTACTACCTTATATTGGCAAAAATATTGAGGATTTTAATTGGAAATCGTTGATTCGTCAACCATATTTCGTGCCCGAATCACGAATGATTGATGATCTTCTTGAAGACTTCCGTAAACTTAAAATCCATCTTGCCATAGTTGTTGACGAATTTGGTGGAACTCAAGGGATTGTCACACTTGAAGATGTACTCGAAGAAATCGTAGGTGACATCAACGATGAGTATGATGAAGAGGAGGTTAACTATCAACGTCTCCCCGATGATACTTATATTTTTGAGGGCAAAACTCTTCTCAGCGACTTCTTCAAAGTAACAGACCTTGAAGAGGAAGACTATGCCGAAATCACCGAGGGAGCAGAAAGCCTTGCAGGAATGCTCCTCAACCTCAAAGGAGACTTCCCTAAGAAGAAAGAACCTCTCGTATATGGCCGATGCCGTTTCTTGATTCTCGACATCAACCATCATCGCATCACAAGTGTGAGAGTGAAAATCATGCCCGAAGAACAACAGTAATCACTTCATCTTCGACAAAGATGACACGAAAGAGAAATCGTAGTTTTAGCACTGCCGTTTTCGCTATGCTCCCCATGTGGATTATGGCAATAGCGTTGTCGCTTATACTCTGCGAATGTAGTGATAATAATGTGGCAACTCCTCGCCGCAAGGCTTTCCCTCGCATTGTTACACACGATTCCACATTCTGCATATTGGACAATGCACCTATTCACTTTGAAATAAGCAAAATTGCAACTATCACTCTCGACTCGATTTCGACCAATACCCTTAACAATGCTCATTGGATTAATATCTACTATAAGCCCTACAATGCAACAATTTATTGCACTTTTACTCAAGTAGATGACTCCACGATTGACGAGGTGCTGTCCAACCGTTCGGAGCGTATGGCTCTCAACTCGGGTGGGCTTACATCAGAACTCATTGAATTAACAAACGCAAACAAATTCTACTCTCAAATACTCATAACCGAGCAAAGCAAGGTTACCCCCATACAGTTTCTATCTACCGACAATCAAAATTGGGTTGTTTCGGGGGCTTTATATGTTGAGAACAACCAAAATATCGACTCAATTCGTCCAGTTATCAATGTTGTGAAACGCGACATTATTCACTCACTTAAAACAATAAATCAATAATGGCGCCAATAATTGTTCACAATACACATATATATATAAGAGAATTACCCTCTGAGATTGACTCTTTATTGCCTCAATGTTCAGCAGAGATTATTGAACAACTCAACTCTATATCCTCTCCTCGTCGCAAACGCGAAATCATTGCTCGACACCTTATAATAAAAGATATATGGGGAGAGAGCGTAAATATTACTCATGATGAAAATGGTGCACCATTGCTTTGTGGAGTAGATGGTTATATCTCGATATCTCATAGCGCAACCGAAATTGCCGTTGCATACAACCCATTGCATAACATAGGTATTGACATCGAAAATTGGCGTGAGCAAATTATCAAAGTCAAGAGCCGTTTTCTCTCGCCACAAGAAATGAATATATATACTACGCCTCAACTCATGCTAAAAGCTTGGACTTTGAAAGAGGCTATCTACAAAGTAGCCCAATCACCCGGCATTTCGCTTGCCAACGATATCATGCTCCCTCTTGCTCCCAACGAGACTATTGCTAAAGTCAACACTTGCGACGGTATAAGAGACATTCAAACTCATGAAATCATCTCAACACCCTCTCGATGTGTTACATTGGCATTTCCTCTATTAAAAACAACATAAATATGCCCCATATCTCGGGGATTTGATGTATATTTGCATAAAATTATAATATAACTATATAATGGCAAACTATTTACAAGATACACGCAAGGTTACCACTCATCGTCTCACTGAGATGAAGCAACGTGGCGAAAAAATTGCAATGCTCACAGCCTATGACTATTCTATGGCTCACCTCATCGATGAGGCAGGTATGGATGTTATTCTCGTGGGCGACTCTGCGTCAAATGTGATGGCAGGTAACATGACTACCCTTCCTATCACTCTCGACCAAATGATTTATCATGCAAAGAGCGTTGTTAAAGCTGTTAAACGTGCACTCGTAGTGTGTGACATTCCTTTTGGTAGTTATCAAGGTAACTCTAAAGAAGCCCTTGCATCGGCTGTTCGCATCATGAAAGAGAGCCATGCCGAAGCAGTGAAAATGGAAGGTGGTAGCGAAATTCGCGAATCTATTGAGCGTGTATTATGCGCAGGTATTCCAGTAATGGGACACCTCGGTCTTACCCCTCAATCTATCAACAAATTTGGTACATACGCTGTGCGCGCCAAAGAGGAGGCTGAAGCAAACAAACTCATCGAAGACGCCAAAATGCTCGAAGAAATTGGTTGTTTTGCTCTCGTGCTTGAAAAAATCCCCGCTACGCTTGCTACACGTGTAGCCCAAGAGGTTGGGATTCCTGTAATAGGCATTGGTGCAGGTGGTGGTGTTGATGGTCAAGTGCTTGTGATGCACGACATGTTGGGTATCAATAAAGGATTCTCTCCACGATTCCTCCGTCGTTATGCCGACCTTTCAACAATCATCAACGATGCAGTTGCTCACTACATCGACGATGTAAAAACCAACGACTTCCCCAACGAAAAGGAACAATATTAAAATTCTCGTTTACAATATTAAGGAGATGTTTTCTATCGCAAATGATGCATCTCCTTATTTTTTTATCCAATAGCATATTTCGATGACAAAAAATATCCCCGACATTGATTTTGTTTACCTATGGGTTGACGGAAGTGACCCCGTGTGGAGAGCCAAGAAAGATGTTCACATAGGTGTTGACAAAACTCAATCGCTGGTTAATTGCGAAGGTAGATATGCCGATAATGATGAATTGAAATATAGTCTTCGTTCATTAGAGAAATATGCTCCTTGGATTAGAACCATTCATATTGTTACCGACAATCAAGTACCTAAGTGGTTAGATACTTCTAATCCCAAAATACACATCGTTGACCATTCTGAAATATTACCACAAGAGAGCCTACCATGCTTCAATTCTGCATTGATTGAACATTTCTTATGGAAAATCCCAGGACTATCGGAACATTTCTTATATGGCAATGATGATATGTTTCTCAACAAACCTGCTACCCCTGCGTCATTTTTTGATGCCAATGGCTTACCTATTATTCGCTTAAACCGTCGCCGATTTAGGAAATTATCTTTGCTTTATAAAGAGAAGATTAAAAAACAAAAACTTAGTTATTACATTCAATCTATCAAATTGGCAGCCAACATGGTTGAGAAACGTCATGGGGCTTATTTCGGAGGGCAACCACACCACAATATAGATGCTTACCTAAAAAGCGACTATCAGCACACTCACGAAACATTCAAGCATGAAATCGGTGCAACATTAAGAAACAACGTGCGCAAGTCGGGTGATGTTCAACGATGCATATACTCTTATGCTCCACTCGCAAAAAAGCGTGGACGCGCGAGATACGTTAATCGTAAAGAATCTTTCAAAATCAGCATTCACCTCGATATCCATTTCACTAAATTCAAAAAATATACACCGCTATTTTTCTGCATGAATGACACCGAACTTGCAAACAATAGCCATCGTGAACACGCAAAAGCATTTCTTGAGAAACGCTTTCCAAAAAAATCTCAATTTGAAAAATAATAGCGAATCTTAAGCTTCGGCTTTGAGCGACAACACATTGCGCATCCAAGCATTTACGATATCAATATGCTCGGGAGATGATTGGTCAAGCGAATTAACGCAGAAATAAAGACATTGAGCATCATCGGCTATCTTCTGCAATTCTCTTTTAAGCCCCTCTATATCATACATATATGGCGAAAGTGTTACTCCACATTTTTTGCGCAACGCTACATCTGCACGGCCTTGTTTTACCGCAAGAAGATGATGTAACTCGGCTGCACTATATTGCTCTTTATTGCGAAAACGATGACGCACATTATCCTCTAAACATTGAGGATTTGCTGCATAAAATTCACTAAATACACTTTTGAAAAATGCATGAGGAGTGTGATCAAGACGCACGAATCGAGCACTTTGTGTCACTCGTGCTGCATTATACATAAATTTCTTAAACGAAAGCAACGCCTTTTTACCCACCAAACGACGCATAAGTGTCTGCAAAACAAGAGTTATACGAGTCTCATTTACTGAAATCCAACGACGACCATAAAGCACTATCTTATTGTCGCGATAGAAATCTTCGGGAGTTACAGGGCGTTGAAGCATTACATCGTCATTAAACAAGATAAACCTCTCGTTTATGCCTGGAATACGCCACAACACCGATGTGATAGCCAACGAATTAAATGTGGGCAAGTGCTTCTCATATCCCTCAAACACAACCTTGTGGTCAACCACCTCAACTGGAATCTTATTGTCGGGAAAATGAATCTTTATATAATCCTCTACATGAGGGTCTTGGTTATCCGTAACGATATAAATCTTATTAATCCATGGCGCAAAACGCAATATCGAAGCGATGCAACAATATATCTCTCCCACTTGATTGAAGCGAGTTTCTCCAGCCACATCTTTTCGTGCATTTTCACGTTTATTGGTAAGGAATTGGGCGCGTTTAGCTTGATGCACTGGGTCATTACCATCTACCCATGTGATTACGGCATCGATTTTATCGTTTAGACTCATTGTCATCTATTATTTAACTAAATCTCATATTTTGATTTACGAGGGAAGCGTTTTTGGAATGTTTCGTGTAGCATGCGATGCATTGTTGCATAGCGTTCTTCACTTATCTTCACGTCGTTAATACAAATCAACTTGCGTGAAGGTTGCTCAATTGCACGGCACATCGATTTGGGCGAAGCAACTGCTACCGAAAAATGTCGACGAGAGATACGCTCATTAATTATTTTACCTTGTAGATATAAGTAATTGGTAAACATGTATTGAGTCACATTTTTCTCGGTGCGAGTGCGTGAAAGTGTTGCCAGTATTTCTTCACGTATAGTCATATATAATCGCTCACATTCGCTTCGCAACATTGGCGCACAAATGTGTTGAGGGCGAAGAAAGAAACATGATTTTTTAATACCCAAAGCCCGACGAGCCAAAGCATCAGAGTTGCGGCAGATTTTCTTAAACATACCTGTTGCAAACAAATGGCGACTAATACCTATCACACCTTTTCCTTGACGGAAGAAATCTTCGGGGCTACATTTTGCCACTGGGAAGATATCATCATTAAAATAGAGATACTCCTCATCAAGACCTTCTATGCGATGAAGGTGTGTCTCGATAGTGTTACTATTAAACGTGGGCAAATATTCGGCTGGAATAATATCCTTATGTAGCACCACATTCACCTCATCTCGATTAACCCACTCAGGCACTTGCGATTGATGCGATACCACCAAATGCACCTTACGAATAAATGACATATTCTCCTCAATGCCTCGCATAAGATATGGCAACAAACCCCAATTACGAAAACGCTTCTGCATAATCGGTGTATTGGTATATTGCTCATAATCTTTTTGCCACTCTGGATCAAGACCATCTACGTATGTTATTACTATATCCATGCCATTTACTATAATTGCATCACAAAGATACAATTGTTTTTGAGAAAAACACTTGCAGAAGATATAGAAATACTCTTATTTTGTAAATAATTTCGCAAATGGCTATTGAAACGTATCTCATGAGTAAAGTTAGCATTATTATTCCTGTTCATAATGTTGAGAAATATCTACGCAAATGCGTGGAATCGGTCGTGAATCAAACGTTGACCGATATCGAAATAATATTGGTTGAAAACTTATCAACCGACTCATCTTATGAGGTATGTATGGAATTGGCCGAGCAAGATTCACGCATAAAAGTATTGAAACTCGATCGCTCGGGCATCTCGTATGTAAGGAACAAAGGCGTTGAGGCTGCATCATCACCCTACGTTGCTTTTGTTGACGGCGATGACATCATAAAGCCCGAAATGTATAGCGAAATGCTTAATTTAGCCGAGTCAAACAATCTTGACTTAGTAACATGCCACCTCCTCAAACGCTATGAATATCGTAGCGATAGATTGGTGTATAAGTCTGACGGCACATCGGCCGTATTCCCCGCTGCCGACTTCTTAAAACTCTGTTTTGAGAGCAAAATACCCAATTCAGTATGTACTCTCCTTTGCCGAAAGTCTTTATTTGAAAACATCGAGTTCCCCGAAGGTGTATATTTTGAAGATGTGGCAACAATATGGCGACTAATAAAAGCATCTCGCCAATGTGGACATATTAATAAGGCGTTCTACATATACCTCCGACACCCTGGTAGCATAGTGCACACCATGAATTTCCAAAAGGCTGAAAATCATGCAAGAGCCGACCGTGCAAAACTCACTTATATATCTCAAAATTATTCCGATGCTGAGATATTGCGACTCGGCATGCCTTCAGCTCTTGTGCTATTTAAGATGATTATTAAGATGGTGAAATTAGCAAAAACCGACGAAGAAAAAGCACTCTGCATAGAGTATCGTGATTTTGCCTTGACATTACCACACAACTACCCCTATCGCAAACGCAAATATCGCATATACCAATACATGATAACCAAGCATTGGAGCCTACTATGCCTCCTTAAGCGAGGTTGTATTATATAGTGGGGCTAACCTTTGCGAGCAAGACGGAAACGATTGTGCGACCATAAATACAACTCTGGTTGTGCCTTTATCATCTGTTCCAATCGTTGGTAATATATTTCAGTCAATTCAAAATCGGGCAACGAGCGAGGGTCATCGTGCAATTTCACAAATTCAGCCTCGTAATAACCTCGTTTCACACGGCGCACATCGAGATACCAACCTTCAAAATTATAGTGCTTTGTAAGTTTCTCAGTCCCAGTTAACACAGGTATTTCATGATGCAAAAACGGCAAGAAATAGTGTGCATCTTTCTTTCGTGGCGATTGATCGGCTATAAACCCTATGGCTGCTACTTTACCTTCCGACACCATTTTGCTAATACCACGCACAGTGCTATTCATCTCCACACTTATTGCGCCCATTCTACCACGAGAATATAGCACCAATTTATTCATCACCTTATTGCTTAGTTGATGATAGATTTGCACTCCGAGCATACCATCATCAAGGTGTATTGGTAACGATGACACCCATTCCCAGTTGCCATAATGTCCCATAAACACCGATGCCGAGCGACCCTTTCGCATCGTTTCCATCAACCCTTCCACATTCAAGAGTTTCATGCGACGTTTCATCTCCTTAGGAGTAATTGAGAACATCTTAACGCTCTCCATAATCGTGTCGACCAAGAAATGATAAAAACCTTTCTCTATCTTGATTATCTCTTTTTCAGTCTTTTCGGGGAAACACTCTGTCAAATTTTTTCGCACCAATGGCCGACGATATTTTACTATGTAATACACTATATAATACAATATATCAGATAGTATATACAACATCCAAAATGGTATATACGACAAAGCTTTCGCCCCAAAATACATCAACCGATATGTCATCTTTCTTCTTCGTTTTTATCCGTTACCACAACCCACTCAAAACAAGCAAGTCTTTCACATAATAACTCACTACAAAGATAAATTAAATTCCCGATTTTTCTCGCAAATACCCCGCAAAATACACTTTAAGACATGCTCCCCCTTTCACTTATTTTCTAAAAAAGGTGCGTTTTCCTATAAAATTTACTACCAGAATGGTGCGTTTTCCGATTTTGCAACGAATTTTTGGGTTCACTACTCAATAATTTCATACCCAAACGGAATACAGAAAGAATATTTTATCACCTATATACTATGAGCGGACTGTCATCTCGACAATCCGCTCACCTTTTTACACAATTATCTATAAAACAACTATTATTTTTCACCCAATTCAGTTCCACGATTTAAAACCTAATGGCTTAAATTGAGGCTTTCTTTCATTGCAAAGATAGTGATTTTTTTGGATAAGAAAAACATTAAAAGCGTATATTTATCACACTTTCGAAAGATTTTTTCAATTTATTTTTCTTCTCAAAAATCCTTCCTTTTCATTATCAGCACACTACGATTTTATAATCTTTTTTCAATCTTATTTGTAGTATCCTATTCTACGATTCTCTTCAGCTACATAAGGCTTAGAGTTGGGATCAGTAACGCTCTTTGAGGTGAGTACACGTCTTGTCCAATTACCTTTTGCGTCAATTTTTTTATATTCAAAGGTTTCAACATCTTCAAATTCTTCTCCATCACACCAACCTCTCTTGGTAATCTTTACCACAAGCCCTTTTGCATCATATTCATATTTTCCTATCCATGATTCTTCAAGACCTTGCACCTTACATTCTTTCACTCGACCTTTGGCATCGTATTTTATCTCAGTAAACAAATCTATGCAATAATCAGCATCATACTTGCTCACTTTCACGATTTTACCTTGTTGGTTACGCTTCACTTTAAGTCCCCCCTTAGGAATAAGTTTGCCAGTGGCAGAAAAGTTAAAGTTCCCCACATAACCCACAAATGGATTCCAACCAGTAATTGATTGCACCTTACCCGACACCTCAAATGTTGCCAAGTCATTTGCCATTGCGCCCATTACTACAGCACACACTAAACATAGTGTTAAAACAAGTCTTTTCATCATTCTGTATTTTTAATTTAATTATATCGCAAATATAACACTTTAATCAATGAATACCATCTACGATTAACATAAATTCGTTAATAATACTCAATCACTACCCAATTTATCCTATATATTTCATATATTTGCATAATATTCAGTACACAATAAAAAACTATGTCACAAGATAAAATCATTGCTTTTGATAGCCTTAGAGTTTTTGCTATTTTCTCGGTTTTATTGCTACACGCATCTGTAGTACCTTTTTTATGCTCATATCCGTCAACCGACTGGGAGATGGCAAATGTATATGAAGCCATTTCGCGATGGAATGTTGCTGTATTTATCATGATTTCGGGAGCGCTATTCTTGCGAAAAAGCAAACCATTAAATATAAAACGATTATACTCCAAAAACATTCTTCGCATCATTGCCATTTTCCTCTTTTGGTCGGCAATATACGCTGCCTACGCACTTATCACTGGCAATGAGAAATATACCCTTTTCGATGCTCTTAATGGCCCTCACCACTTTTGGTACTTAAAAGCATTAATCGGACTATATATCGCTATCCCGATATTCAAATACATCGTTTCAAAGAAGAAATTTGAGCAATGGTTTTTAATTGCCACATTCATTTTAGGGATAGTAGCCCCATCAACTTTTGACATTATCGGCATCTCTAACCCCAAACTAAAAATGTCATTAATTAATTATTACTCCCAATTCAATGTGCAACTAATCTCCACCTACTCCTTTTATTTTGTTGTAGGCCACTATTTTATCGAATACCCAATTACAAAATGCCACCGTCATATTTTATACACCTTAGGGGCAATATCTCCGCTTATCGTTATGATGCTCACTCGATATGTCACTGGCATTGACGGCAAACCTTTCGCCTCATTTTTGGGGAATGAGTTTATCTGCACCACACTCGAAGCCATGGCAGTTTTTATGCTATTCATTAGTAGTTCTAAAATAGCGAAATTCAGCCATCGCTTTAGCAGTCTATCGGGTTGTGTATTGGGAATATACATCGTACATATACTTGTGATGTACATCTTGTCAGATCTTGGTCTCAAATCCGACTCCTATAGCGCCACATACTTCACCCCACTATATAGCATTATCGTGTTTGCCATATCATATATCATCGTCATCATACTAAAACGAATTCCATTCGTAAACAAGTGGTTTATATAATAAACATTCCTTAGGTAGTATATACACAAAAGAAACGATTGACTGCATTGCAATCAATCGTTTCTTGTATCTTCAAATCTGTGATTTGCGATTAGTATTCTTCTTCGTTAAAGAAGAAATCTTCTTTGCTTGGATAGTCGGGCCAAATGTCTTCGATACATTCGTATGTTTCGCCTTCATCTTCCATTTCTTGAAGGTTTTCGATTACTTCGAGTGGTGAGCCTGAACGCATTGCATAGTCAATAAGTTCTTCTTTTGTTGCAGGCCATGGTGCATCTTCAAGTTTTGATGCCAATTCAAGTGTCCAATACATAGTGTTTTATATTTTTTGGTTATTAATATTACTTATTTCTAAAAAGTGCCGCAAAATTAGTCATTTTATTATAACTACCAATCTTTCTTCCAAAATTTTTCTTCAATTTGTGCCGAAACATTGATAAATCGCGCCAAAACGAACAAATAATCACTTAATCGATTGATATATTTCAACACAAGGGGGTCGACATAAGCCACCTCGGTCAAGTCGATAATGCGACGTTCGGCACGACGGCACACCGTGCGCGCCACTTGCGCTCGCGATGAAGCGATGCTACCCCCAGGCAACACAAAGTTCTTCACCTTGGGCAACTCATTATCCACCACATCTATTGCATTTTCAAGCAATTTGAGATCCTTCTCATTAAGCCCCCACGCCTTGGGCTCTTCCCCATCGGGAGCTTCGGTTGCGAGGTATGCGCCTATGTTGAATAGTTTATTTTGTATGGTTTCTATTATCTCGTTTTGCAACAACTCCATTTGATGCGACGAAAGCAAGCCTAAGTGAGCGCTTAGTTCATCTACTGTGCCATAAGCCTCAATGCGAATGTCGTTTTTCTTTACTCGCTTACCCCCCACGAGAGAGGTTGTGCCAGCATCGCCTGTGCAAGTGTAAACAATACTCTTTTCCATGGTTAATCTTTTGATATAAACTGTGTTATCAACGAGCAACACTCTTGGGCAGTAGTTGCCACTTTCACTCGTTGCAATAATTCTATTTCCATCATTCCCTCATCAATCATCTTTTGAAATTGCTCCATTGTAGCGTCGTATATATGATTTTGGTTGAGGACAATTATCTGTTTGGTGTCATCTTGCGCAAATGTGAGGGAGGTGTAGGTAGAGATAAATTCATCGAGAGTGCCATATCCCCCAGGCAACACTATAAACAGGTCGCTCATTGAGAGCATCAATGCTTTGCGCTCATTCAAGTCATCTACTGCAATCATCTCATCATCAAGCACATTTCGCACCTCTTGACGCAGACGAGGCACAATGCCCACAGTGCGACCACCAGCATCGCGCACTCCTTGCGACACAATGCTCATCAACCCACGGTCAACTCCTCCATAAATCAGCGTTGCGCCATGAGTCCCAATGCACTCTCCTACCATCTTTGCCCACTCTTTATATTGTGCATCAATCTTTTCGCGCGAAGAGCAATATACAGCAATTTTCATGTCACCTTTTTTATTAACGAGTCAAGGGAGCATCATTACGACACTCCCTGTATTTCTTTATCTATTGCGTCACTCCACAATCATGTGGAGAAGATATCTTACTCTTGAGTAGCAGCTGGTTGCTCTGCTGCAGCAGGAGCTTCAGCAGGTTGAGCTTCAGTCTCATATTGACCTTGAGCTTCAACAGGAGCAGTTACATGGTCAAGAGTTTTGAGAGTTTCGCTGCTCTTGTTTACATCAGTCATAACGAAAGCTGAAACGATAGCCAAAATGCAGATGATTGATGCGAGTGTCCATGTTGCTTTTTCAACGAAATCAGTTGTGCGGCGCACACCCATAATTTGGTTTGAACCTGCAAATGATGAAGAAAGACCTCCACCTTTAGATTTTTGAATAAGCACTACCCCTATCAAAAGGAGTGATACAATAACTGACAATACAATAATTAAAATGTCCATATCTTAAAAGTTGATTTAATTTTTATTATTTTCTGCCTTTTTTGCATCAAGATAACGCTGATTTAACATTAATTTCTGCAAAAAACGCAATTGGTCTGCAAAGTAAATACTTTTTTCTGGAAAATTCAAACTTAAATTGCGTATAATTTCATACGCCTTTGAATATTTTCGTTGTTTGATATAGATTTTTGCCAAACTTTCGCTCAACATTGAGTCGTCGGCACGTTCTTCGGGTTGCGACACTGGTGTGGTGTCAACCTCTTGTGGTTCCTCTTTTTTGTCGAGTGCTAATTCCTCGTTTATCGCAGGAAAATGGCCTTGATGCTCACGACTTTTGAGAATAAAGGCATTGATAAGCGAGTCTTGCGAGTCGGGGTCGGAGAGGTCAACATTTTCAGGTACACTGCGTTCCTCCTCGCTTGCAAGGAGTTGAGCATAGTCGGGAGTAGGGTTAAATATAAGTCGTTCAAGCAGCTCATCTTCTTTGGGGTCATTGGTGCCATAATTATCAAGGAATGTGCTGATTGCATCGTTGGTCGATACCTGTGGTTGACGCTCCTCTTGTGGATAGAAGTGTGCCCAATAGTCACCATCAACATCAACCACGAGCGATAGGGCGTCGCGATCAGAAGCATTCAATGCAAGGTTTTGCGCAAGTTTTTGGCGCAACTCGCTATCAATCTCACCATTGCGTTTGAGCATCAACATCGCTGGCAACGAGAAGTAGGGGTAACGCTGTTGCATCTCCTCAACCCATTGCGCATCAACGATTTTTGCCTCATCGTTGAGCAGTGATAATATGTTTTCTTGTAACGACATCATTAATCTTTTTTATTTTGGAAAGCTTCCTTACCAGTTCCCGAGCGTGGCGTTAAATATCAAGTCAACAAGTTCTTCGGCAATCTGTTGACACAACTCATCTTGCACATCGGTCAACATCTCTGAACTATCAAAATCGCGATATGCCGAGAATGTTTGGTCAATATCCTTCCCTTCGGCACGATTATCGGTATATTTCACCCTCACCGATATAGTCAAACGAGTTCGTGAAGCATAGGCATCTTCGGTCACAGCCTGTGGTGTGAGTGTATAACCAGTAATTTCGCCCGACATTTCAAGGTCGCTATTGCCATCGACAGTGCGCAATCGGGTGTTGCGAGTGATATAGTCAAGCAGTTCGTTTTCAAATGTTTGTTGCAATGGTGGATACACCAACGCCGCTCTAATAGGGAATTCCGATACCGAAATGGTCTTATACACATTGTAGTCGAGAGCAGCCCCATTAAACTTGTAACTTATGCGACAACTCTGCCATGTAAATACCATGAGCAATGCAACTACTATTTTTAGCAATGTTGATTTCATCTTTTCACACTGTTTATATGCTATTATTCAAGACCATACTCTCTAATTTTGCGATAGAGTGTGCGCTCTGAGATATTCAATTCTTGAGCCGTAGCCCTGCGACGTCCTCCATTGCGTTCAAGCGAGCGGCGAATGGTTTCGCGTTCGGTGTCCTCAAGCGTCATTGACGATGAAATCTCTTGGCTCTCCACTTCACTCACATCATTAGCCTCATACTCATCATCTTGTGGATATCCATTTTCATAACCTGTGTATCTCACTATCGATGAATCCACAGGAGCCACATTTGAGCGAGTGTCGAGCAATGGTTGCGACGCTGTGCCACCCATCACTATATTTTTGAGGGTTTCAATCTCTCGTTGAAGACGGAATATCATGCTAAACAATGCCTCGCGCTCATTTTCATAAGAGTGGGCCGACGCTTTGGCCTGAGACAATGTAGGCGAATAGACCGTTGCATTTTGTGGCATATATGGTGCTATCGCATCGGCAGTTACAACATTCCCCTCTTCAAATAGTGATACTTGCTCTACCACATTCTTCAATTGGCGCACATTTCCTGGCCAACGATATTGCATAATTAGGCTACGAGCCGAGTCGTCGAATGTTATCGCTTCGGTGCGGTATTTTTCGGCAAAATCTGCTGCAAATTTGCGTGCCAACAATGCTATATCACTACCACGATCGCGAAGTGGTGGAATAGTAATTAACACTGTCGATAATCGGTAGTAAAGGTCTTCACGAAAACGCCCCTCTTCAACAGCCTTGAGCATATCGACATTTGTGGCAGCTACGATGCGAATATTAGTCTTTTGCACTGTCGATGAACCTACTTTTAGAAATTCGCCACTTTCAAGCACACGCAATAGTCTCGCCTGTGTGGTTAATGGCAGTTCGGCCACCTCATCAAGGAAGATTGTGCCACCATCAGCCTCCTCAAAGTAGCCCTTACGCGATGATACAGCCCCCGTAAACGACCCCTTTTCATGGCCAAATAGTTCTGAGTCGATTGTACCCTCAGGTATCGCACCACAGTTTACAGCAATATATTTGCTATGCTTGCGCGCCCCATAGTTGTGAATAATTTTTGGAAAAAACTCTTTACCACTACCACTCTCACCGATGATTAACACCGACAAGTCGATAGGCGCCACCTGTATTGCTCGAGTCACGGCAGCCATAAGAGCAGGCGAATTGCCTACAATCCCAAAACGGGATTTTGTTTCAGTTATCAAGGCTGGATTTATTTCCATTTGCGTAATTCGTAAGTTTTCATTTTCAAAAATTTACCCAACTCCTCAACCGTTGCCGAGTGCATCTTCTGCTCCTCAACCGAGATGGGTTCTCCTATTGATATATGTAACGTTGTCCCCTTTTTGCGAAACACCTCGGCAGGCAATCGCAATGTGCGTAGTTGCCAACACACCACTCCCAAGAAGTCAAACCACCAACTATTTCTTCCGTGAAAATAAATAGGTATGACAGGCACATTCATCTGCTGAATGAGGCGTATAATCGTAGGCTGCCATTCACGGTCTTCAAGTTGACCTTTGAAATTCACCTTCGACACAGCCCCAGCAGGGAAAAAGCCCATAGGCTCGCCACTTCTCACCTGTTTTATTGCATTTTTGATGCCCAACATCGACACCGCCTTTTTCTTGGGGTCGTCGCTCGCCAACGCATCAACAGCAATAAAACTTGGACGCATTGCTGTGATATAATTCAACACCATGTTTACCATCACCTTAAATTGTGGACGACGTCGCCCCACAATATTGATAAGCGAAATCCCATCAAGCGCGCCAAAGGGGTGATTACTCACCGTAACAAAAGCTCCCTCGGGAAAACGGTCGAGAACCTGCTCGTTATCAATACGTAATGTCAATTCAAGGTCGGTCAACAAGCCTGTGGTAAACTCACACCCCACTGTGTCGCAGTTGTGATCGTGAAGCCAATTCACTTTATCAACCGACAAAAACTTAAGCAACCTGTTCACCAACTTCTCCTTACCCTTAAACCAGGGCACCATCTGCGAGATGTCGTCATAGTCGAGAACCGTGCGTTTTATAGGTGTATCTTGTTGACTCATATCTATATCAATAAAATATCCTACAAAATTAATCAAAATGCCGCTAATATCAAGAACCGAAATAGATAAAAATCCCTAACAACACTTTTTTAAGCCATTTACACTATAATTTCCGCCTAAAAACCTCTACGCCTGGGGAAGAGAGGACAGAAAGACATAATGTGCAGAATGGCAGAGGTTTATTTTATTGAATTTCATTGCGTTAGCTTTATGTTTTTATGTCATTCTGTCTAAAAAACAACCACGCGTCAGCCTTTTGTTCTTCTGTTCTTATGTCTTTATTTTTGACATAAGTACATAAGTACAGATTTTTTATTTTGTCTATAATAACCCATGCGTCAGCCTTTTATGTTCATTCTGGCATTCTACCTAAAAAACACCACGCCTAAGAAGATAGGACAGAAGGACAGAATGTGCAGAATGACAGAGGTTTATTTTGTTGATTTTCATTGCGTTAGCTTTATGTTTTTATGTCATTCTGTCTAAAAAACAACCACGCGTCAGTCTTTTGTTCTTCTGTTCTTATGTCTTTATTTTTGTTCTTGTGGCGATTATTCTACTTTTTTGCTGATTTTTTAGCAAATATTTGGTTTTTGTGATTGATTTTCATACATTTGCAATTTATATTACAAAAATACTATCCTAACAATCCAGATTTAACATAAAACTATATCTATATGAAACAACGATTTCTACACATCTTTGCATTCTTAATGGCAACTCTCATCGCCACTCCTATCGCGAATGCTCATACCTTTAGCGCTCCTTCAAAAGCATGGAGTAAAGAAGAAACAACATATTCTGACTATTATTATTCTATTGCAGTCTCAGGAGATGATATCTTTGCATTTCCAAGTATCTCAAACACAGGTGATGGAACATATCTTACATATACTAAAGGGTTACGCTTTTCATCTTCTAAAGTAGTAGCCTTTTCAGGTGGGAGTGGCTCTTCTGCATTCCCTGTTGGCTCTGGATCATACTATTATATGGGAGCTGCATCAGCATCTGATTCAAAAGGGACAATAGTTGCAGCAACTAGGATTGGTGGCAATCCTAGCGATTGGCCATGGACTGAGAATGTCGAAGCCGTTGCTTACTACACATCAAATCCGAGTAGTGATGACTTAATCCATACAAATCCTGTTGCTGGAAATAAAACTGGCATTAAATTTTCAACACCAATTTCAGGACGCACGGACAAGATGTCGGCTTATGGAGATATTAAAAATGGCACAGGTTACCTATGGTTCGTTCCTGGTTCAACAAATAATAAATACAATGGTATTGAACGTATAACCATAACTACCGCTTCAAATGGATCGAAGTCTACATCTAAACAACAATATTCATTCCCATCAGGAATAACTATTGACAACAACACCTCTCTAGTAAAACAATATTCAGACAATTGTGTATTATTAGACATTAAAGGCCAAAATTTTTTCAAAGGTGTAATTTCTGCCGATGAGAAATCAATTTCCTGGACAAATTTAGGGATAAAAGCTACTTCAGGTACAGGTGCTACAATGTTTATATTGGCTAATCATGAAATCCTCGCATATTCTTCATCCAATACGCAAATCACATTATATGATGTTACTGAAGGGAAAACCCTTTACACTTTTACTCCGTTTTCTACAATGTCATATACTGGGAACACCCTTCATGCTATTGAAGCAAAAGTATCTGGCAATACTGCAAGTATTTATGTACTCGTTCCTGGTCAAGGTGCTGGGAAATGGACTATGACAGCTACAGCATACACTAATCCTGTAACATCATTGAAAGCTACTCGCGTTAGTGGAACAGCAAATAATTTTACCGTTTCATGGGCGAAGCCATCGGCTGGTATTCCCACAAAATATCAAGTGCAATATTCAAGCAATAGTGGTTCGTCATGGTCAACTGCCGTTGAAACAACCAACTTGAATTATACATATCCCAACCTTGCAGAAGGCAACTACACATTTAGAGTTCGCCCTTATTATAGTTGTTCTAGCACATGGGGCGAATATGCTCCTCCATCGGGAAGTGTAGCTACGCTCTCAGATGCAGTAGTTTCATTAAATACTTCTCTTGACCCTGCTACAAACAATGTTACTGTTTCATGGGCAAAACCTGCAAATACTACTCCTGAGAAGTATCGAGTAAGCTATTCAAGCAATGGTGGCTCTTCATGGTCAACTGCTGTTGAAACACAAAATTTGTCTCAATCATTCTCAAGCCTACCTGCCGGTTCTTATATATTTAAGGTAGCACCTTATTACAATCCTTATTGGGGTAATGACGCGACTGTCAACCTTGAAATTATTGATGCTGTAACAAATCTTAAGGTTTCTCGTCAATGCTATGGCGAGGGTGGCAACTCTGCAATGGGCACTGTTGATGCGTTGGTGACTTGGACTGGCGTAACTGGTAAGGAATATAAGGTTTATTACCAAACAATGCGCCGTGATGAGTCGGGCAATCGTGTGTATGACAATGGTGGTGCATGGGTAGAACTCGGCACAACAACTATCACATCGGGCACAGAAGGTTCTTACGCCCACAAAAACATCCAACCTGGCGATGGCTACGACCGCATATATAATTATAAAGTAGCACCATATTATTCATCAACTGGCGCTATCGGTCAAGAAACAATAATTGAGGGCAAAGGCAAAACTATTACAGCCTTCTATCAATCTGTTCCTGTTGATGTGGCGTTGACTCAACCCACCGAAGAACGTGATGGCAAAAAACTTTATACTTTCAACCTCCAACTTGATATTGCTCTTAACGATAATTTCTCAGCATTGCGTCTTGAAGATAATGACGCAATGGCATTAATATCAAAATATGCAATTGTTGTTGATGAAACTGCAGCTAAGTGGCTCAATGGAGCAAGCAACGCAAGCGAAATAGGCACATTTGTTCAAGGTCCAGTAACAGTTGTAGCCAACAACTGCAACCACTATAGCGTAGATGGTTGGTATCTTGAAGTTGATATTGAAGACTTGAAACCTACCGACGATTTGTCAAAAGGCACTAAATCGCTTACATGGAGAAATGTTAATCCTGGCATAGTATATCAACCTCAAGTGTATGCAATATCTTCTCGCGCATTCAATTTCACCAATGCGATAGCAACTCTTGCCAATGAGCCAGGTGCTGAAGCAGGTAAAATGGTTGTGCCTGCTCCCAAATGGACATTGCCAAATGGCAACAATGTGGGTATTACAGCTGTTGCAGGCGATTTCTCTTCGTTTGTAAGTAATGACCACTACCCTATGGGTACTTTCCAAAAGAAAGGCGATATCACAACCCCAACTAACCCTATTACAATCACCGAAGCAAACACTATTGGTACTATCGGCGCTACAATCGAACCTATCGCCATTGCCGATGAGGTTATTGGCACTAAAAATGCTGATGGTAGTTATGAAAATTGGACATGGGAAATCGCTTACACCTTCAACCTTTTTGAGAAAAATGGAGATGAGTGGGTGTGGATTAGAAATAGTCAAAAATATGGTCAAATTTCGTCTGATATAGAAACATCATCAATGTATTCTAACTCTCAAGATTTAGCATTCGACCTTGTGGGTATCCCTGTGGGTATCGAAGAAACAACTTCGCCCGACGGACGCAGTCGATTGGTTTACAAACCTGAGAACAACAAAGAATATAAGGTAGTTGTTGAAACAAACTATCGTCGCACTGTAAATGAAGAACAAATCCATGTGGTAGGTGTGAGCGAAACTATTATCGCACTAAATCCCGATTTTGAAACACCCGAAGTTGACCCAAATAAATACTCTGGATACCTATTCTTGGAACAATCTACTCACTGGGACGAAGGTAATAAGGACGATGAAGGCAATTACATTAATGGTGGTTATTACAAACACTACTACGATGCAGTAATGAATATAACGTTGAAAGAGTTTCAAGAGGACTATGTAAAATATCTTGGTTATTATGCCAACCCTTCATTTACTTGTATCGGTCACCCTACTGCTACATCTAATAAATGGACTCCATATCAAGCTGCATCAATCTTGATTGATGAACATGTAGTGTTATATAATAAACGAAATCCAAGCTTTGAATTAAAACAACTCGGATACACAGGAAGCGAAGATTGGTCAAAACTTATCACCAAATCAGGCACCTTCCCACTAAAAGTGCACTATGTATGGGCTGGTAATGAAAAAATCAATGCAGTAAAAGACGCTGAGTTTGAGTTTGAATTAAGCGCAAATTATCCAATATTGGTAGCATCAACTCCCGAGTTTAGAATCAACAAATCTCTTATTGATAACAAACATGAACTTGCTCCTGCCAATCCTCTTTCAAGAGCAACAAATTATACATTGCAAATGATTACAGCAGTGAATAAGGATTACAAAACTCTTGTTATGGATGACGTTGTTGAAACTCAACTCACCACAGGCGTAGAAGCTGTAGCATTTGATAAGGGTGTGTTGATGGTTTATCCTAACCCTGCACAAAGTGAGGCTACTATTCGCTCAACAACAGTGCTTGGCGAGGTGAAGATTTTCACTATCGACGGACAATTGGTAAAAGAGTTTGAATCGGGCGAAACAACTGCAAAATTCAATGTGAGCGACCTCACATCGGGTGTGTATGTAGTAAGCGCAAGCGGCACAACAACTCGCATGATTAAGAAATAAAATTTGTTTCATAAATATTTGGTTTGGTTAGGGGTAGTGCGTGAGCACTGCCCTTAACTGCTTTTATGAAACCTACGCCTGGGAAGAAAGGACCGAAAGACAGAAATTTATTTTATTGAATTTCATTGCGTTAGCTTTATGTTTTTATGTCATTCTGTCAAAAAAAACACCACGCCAGGGAAGAGAGGACAGAAGGACAGAATGTGCAGAATGACAGAAGTTAATTTTTATACCACTCTCCCTCTGATTGCAAGGCAATTAGGGGGAGTCCCACAAAGTGGGGAGGGGGTTAAAATATGTTTCATTCTGGCATTCTGTCTAAAAAAAGGCACGGCGTGTCGTGGTACTACAATTTGTCAAAAGAGAAATTTGTACCCTAACTAATTTGATGCAAAAGAAAAATTATGTACTTTTGCAAATTAGAAATTAAAAAACTGAAAACTATGGATATATTTGACAAAATAGGTGCCGACATCAAGGCTGCTATGTTGGCTCGCGATAAAGTGCGTCTCGAAGCTCTTCGTGGTATAAAAAAGGAATTCCTCGAAGCTAAAACAGCTAAAGGTGGCGACGGAACTCTCACCGACGATGCTGCGATGAAAGTGTTGGTGAAAATGGTGAAACAACGCAAAGAGAGTGCGCGCATCTACGAAGAACAAAATCGTCCTGAACTCGCCGAAAGTGAACTCGCTGAAGCTGCTGTTATCGAGGAGTATCTTCCAAAACAGTTGAGCGAAGATGAACTCGTGGCTGAATTGAAGAAAATCATCGAACAAGTGGGTGCAACATCAGCCAAAGAGATGGGTAAAGTGATGGGGGTTGCAAGTAAAGCGCTTGCAGGTCGTGCCGATGGTCGCTTGATTTCGGCTAAAGTGAAGGAACTTTTAGGTTAATACGTAAATTATAAATAAACGATATATGCTTACTATTGCTCAAATTAAAGAAAATCCTCAATATATCATCAGTCGCCTTGCTGTAAAGGGTTTTGATGGTAATGAAGGTATAAATAAAATTCTTGAACTCGATGGCAAACGCCGCGAACTTCAACTCAACAACGACAATCAAGCTGCCGAGCTCAATAAATATGCTGCTACTATTGGCAAATTGATGAAAGAGGGTAAAAAAGATGAGGCTCAAGAGGCTAAAAATGCTGTGGCTGCCCTCAAAGAATCTCAAAAAGAGATTGCCGAACAACTTAATGCAGTTGAAGAACAAATCAAAGAAATCCTCCTCTCAATCCCTAACATTCCTTGCGAAATGGTGCCCGAAGGTCGCACTGCTGAGGATAATGTGGTGGAAAAAGAGGGTGGCGTGATGCCTAACCTCGGTGAAGATGCTCTTCCTCACTGGGATCTCGCTAAGAAATACAATCTCATCGACTTTGACTTGGGTGTAAAAATCACTGGTGCCGGATTCCCTGTATATATTGGCAAAGGTGCACGTCTTCAACGCGCTCTCATTCAATTCTTCCTCGACCAAGCTGGCGAAGCTGGTTATGTAGAGGTGCAACCACCTTATGTAGTGAATGATGCATCGGGTTATGGCACAGGTCAATTGCCCGACAAAGAGGGACAAATGTATCACTGTCAACTCGATAACCTCTATCTCATTCCTACGGCTGAGGTGCCTGTGACAAACATCTATCGCGATGTTATCCTCACCGACGACAAGTTCCCTGTTAAGAATTGTGCTTATTCGGCATGTTTCCGTCGTGAGGCTGGTAGCTATGGTAAAGATGTTCGCGGATTGAATCGTTTACACCAATTTGACAAAGTGGAAATTGTGCGCATCGAAAAGCCCGAAAACTCTTATGCTGCTCTTGAAGAGATGAAAGACCACGTTCAAGGTTTGCTCGACAAACTCGGTTTGCCTTGGCACATTCTTCGCCTTTGCGGTGGTGATATGAGTTTTACATCGGCTATTACTTTTGACTTTGAGGTATATTCTGCAGCACAAAAACGCTGGCTCGAAGTTTCATCGGTATCTAACTTCGAAACATATCAAGCTAATCGTCTCAAATGTCGTTATCGTGCCGAAGACAAAAAGACTCGTCTTTGCCACACTCTCAATGGCTCAGCCCTCGCATTGCCTCGCATCATGGCTGCATTGCTCGAAAACAACCAAACACCTGAAGGCATCGTAGTGCCTGAGTGCTTGCGTCGTTACACTGGCTTCGATATCATTGATTGATCTACATTAAGTAAGATATGAGAATCATCACACTGATTCTTTTACTCATAATCACCTGTCGACCTGCTCTCACCTGGAGCCAAGAGGTCGACAGTGTGGTATATAGCGATTCTACAACAGAGTTTCGCCCTCAACAACTCATTATCCCCACAGCTCTCATCACTCTGGGAGCTATAGGGTTGAGTGAAAATGGATATAAAGATGCAACACGCTGTTTGAGCCAAGACATCGCCGAAATGCGTGGCGACAACTATTGCCACATCGACGACTACTTTCAATATCTCCCTGCAGTAGCATATCTGGGGCTTGACTTTATCGGTGCCAAAGCACGCCACTCTTTTACCGATAGGTTGTTGGTAACTGCCACCTCGGCCGTTGCATTGGGAGCAATGGTGTATGGCACTAAACAACTCGTGTATTCGCCTCGCCCCGACGGTAGCGACAACAACTCCTTCCCTTCGGGACACACAGCCAAAGCTTTTATGGGTGCTGAGCTCGTGAGAGCCGAATATGGCATTGGCGCTTATGCTGTGGCGTGTGGTGTGGGTTTTATGCGTGTGTGGAACAATCGACATTGGGCCAACGATGTCCTTGCCGGCGCAGGTATCGGCATCTTGAGCGCAAGAATAGGCTATTGGATGTTGCCTATGTGGAAAAAGCTCTTTCACCTCGAGAATTCACGCACTGTAGTGGCTATCACCCCCTACTACAACAATAACACATTTGGGGCAAGCATGGCAATGGTGTTTTAGTCCCATTTGTTCTAAACACCCTCGCCTGGGGAGAGAGGACAGAAAGACAGAATGGGCAGAATGACAGAAAGATATTTTATTGAATTTCATTGCGTTAGCTTTATGTTTTTATGTCATTCTGTCTAAAAAACACCACGTCTGGGAAGAGAGGACAGAAGGACAGAATGTGCAGAATGACAGAAGTTTATTTTTATACCACTCTCCCTCTGATTGCAAGGCAATTAGGGGGAGTCCCACGAAGTGGGGAGGGGGTTAAAATATGTTCATTCTGGCATTCCGTCTAAAAAAACACCACGCCTGGAAAAAGAGGACAGAAGGACAGAATGGGCAGAAGGACAGAAAGATATTTTATTGAATTTCATTGCGTTAGCTTTATGTTTTTATGTCATTCTGTCTAAAAAATATCATGCGTAAGCCTTTTGTGCATTCTGTCTAAATTAATAATTCAGACAAAAAAGATTCTTTCAGAAACTATTCTTTCTTATCCTATACCGGAGATTTCGCACGCTCAATCTCCGGCTACCCAGAAGCATTACCTTCGGCAATGCCATCTTTCTCTCATTTCATTCTGTCAAAATTATCGGACACGGCACGTCGTGTCCATGCATGCTGGCAAAAAAATACCAAAAATAAAATGGAGATGCATCATTAAGAATGCACCTCCATTATTCTATTATATTAATGTGTATATTACTCTACAATGCGAGATAGATGGTTAACAAATTCTACATATTCTTTGTAGCCTGTTTCCACATGGTGGATTTTGCCATTTTTGTAGAACAACAATGTAGGAATTGAAGATATGCCGAGATAGTTGGCCCACTCTTGGTTTTTGTCAACATTTACACGATAGAAATCGATTTGACCAGCATATTCCTTAGCAGCTTTAGCCATTACAGCTTCCATAGCTTGACATGGACCACACCATGTAGCATAGAAATCAAGCACCATAGGACGTGTTGCCTTAGGAAGAATCTCTTTAGAGAAAGTTTGGTAATCAATTTCTTTCACCTCTTGAGCCTCGCTATTGAATGCAAAAGCGAGAATCATGCTCATAATTAAAAGTACTTTCTTCATAATTTGTTTTATATTTATTGTTAGTATTTGTCAAATAGTCAGTCGCAAAGGTAGTGTAAATCAAGTGGAAATGCAAATTTAGAGCAAAATTTTTCGCTATAAATTATTAGGTTTTAATTAATTATTACTAACTTTGCAGTCGAAAATTAATGATGTGGAAAAATTTGGCTGCTTGCAACCACTATAAAAAATGCTAAAACCGCAATACTCACTCCCTTTATTTCATTGTGGCTTTAGTTGTGTGATTGACAGGCAAAAGATATTTCGGCCCGTCAATTTTTATTTTATATATGATTATTAATTAAACGACTAAAGAATATGAATTACCTATTTACATCAGAATCGGTGTCGGAAGGACACCCCGACAAAGTAGCCGATCAAATCTCCGACGCTATTCTTGACGAGTTTCTCGCTTATGACCCTCAATCAAAAGTGGCTTGCGAAACTCTCGTGACCACAGGGCAAGTTGTTGTTGCTGGCGAGGTGAAAAGTGAGGCATATATCGACCTTATGGATGTAACTCGTCGCGTGATTAACGGCATTGGTTACGACCGTAGCGAATTGAAATTTGATGGCGATGCTTGTGGAGTGCTCTCAGCCCTCCACGAACAAAGTGCCGATATCAATCGTGGTGTAGAACGCGAAAATATCGAAAATCAAGGAGCTGGCGACCAAGGCATGATGTTTGGCTATGCTTGTAATGAAACAGCCAACTACCTCCCTCTCACCCTCGACCTCAGCCACTTGCTATTGAAAGAACTCTCTGAAATACGTCGTGAAGGGAAGGTGATGACCTACCTACGCCCCGACTCAAAGAGCCAAGTTACTGTTGAATATACCTCTGAGGGCAAACCTGTGAGAGTGCACACTATTGTAGTATCGACTCAACACGACGATTTCATCAAACCATGCGAAGGTAAAACTCAAGAACAAGCCGATGAAGAAATGCTCGCAATTATCAAAAACGATGTTGCTACTATCCTCATCCCTCGCGTGATTGCCCTCCTCTCTGAAGAAACTAAAGCACTATTTGACGGCAACCACATTCTCCATGTCAACCCTACTGGCAAATTCGTAATCGGTGGCCCTCACGGCGATACAGGTTTGACTGGTCGCAAAATTATCGTTGACACCTATGGTGGTCGTGGCGCACATGGTGGTGGGGCATTCTCAGGCAAAGACCCCTCAAAGGTTGACCGCTCGGCAGCATACGCAGCTCGCCACATTGCTAAAAACTTGGTAGCAGCAGGGGTTGCCGATCAAGCACTCGTGCAAGTAGCCTACGCTATTGGTGTAGCAAAACCAGTGAGCCTTTGCGTAAACACCTATGGCACAGCCAAAGTAGCTATGAGCGACGCTGAGATTTCGGATATTATTGCAAATATGGAAATCTTCGATATGCGCCCTTATGCTATCGAAACTCGCCTCAAACTTCGCAACCCAATCTATCAAGAAACAGCAGCTTATGGACACATGGGCCGCACCCCTGAGATTAAAACAAAGACCTTCTCATCACGATATGAAGGGGAAAAAACTATTACCGTTGAGCTATTCACTTGGGAAAAACTCGATTGCGTTGAACAATTAAAGCAACGCTTTGGTATCTAATTTTTATCGAAAACGAGTAGGAAATAAAAAAAAAAGTGTATCTTTGTGCGTTATTAACCATTTTGCTATAAAATGGCTAAGTAATTCAACAAATTAAAATTAATAAAACACTTAAAATAATGGCAACTTTAGAAAAAATTAGAAGCAAATCTGTGCTACTCTTCACAGTGATTATCGTAGCATTGCTTGCATTCATTCTTGGCGACTTCTTTAACTCAGGTCGCAGTTTATTTGGTGGCGGTACAACCGTTGCTGAAATTGGTGAACATGAAATTGACGTTCAACTCTATCAACAACGTCTTAACCTCGTAAACCAACAACTTCAAGAGCAAGGTAAAGAAGCTGACTTTGACATGGTTCAAACTCAAGTGCTCCAAGAAATGCTCTTCGAAAAAATGATGAACGCTGAATTGGAAAAAGTAGGTATCGTTGTTACCAACAAAGAACTCGGTGACATCATCACAAAAAATCCACAAACAGCTCAAATCATCGATGCTATCAAGAATCCAGGTAAGTATAACATCCCTGCTGAGTATGCTGAGCAACTCAAAGGTCAACTTGCAAACCTCGAAACTGAAAGCGAAAACCAAATCAAACAATTCATCTATGGCTACTTGTTCAACGGCCTTTTCACTGCTAACGAACTTGACGCAAAACAAGCCTACGATGCTATTAACAAAAACTACCACGTTTCTTTCACAAGCAAAGAGCTCGCTTCACTTCCCGATGACGAATTCCAAGTAAGCGACGCTGAAATCAAAGCTGAGTGGAACAAAAACAAAGAAAAATATGCGCTCGAAAACGAAATGCGCACTATCAAATATTTCACAGTATTGCTCAACCCTTCAGTTGAAGACAATATGGCTGCTGAAAACGCTGTTAACACTGCTATTGCTGGTCTTAACGAAAAACCTGGTGTTGAAGCTATCGCTTCAGATGTAAACTTTAACATCAAAACTAAAGTTTACGCTCCAAGCCAAATCAAAGACCTTCAACTCAAAAACTTTGTTGACACAGCTAAGGTAGGTCAAGCAGTTGTAGTTTCTAAACTCGACAAAACTTACACCATCGCTAAATTGCTCAGCGCTAAAAATGAAATGGACTCAGTAAACGTTTCAGTTATTCAAATGTCAGACTCTCTTACATTTGACTCTGTTATGAACGCTGTAAACAATGGTGCTGCAGTGAAAACATTCATCGCTGAAAATGGTGGCAAAACTCAAGGTGCCGACAGTGTATGGATTCGTCTTTCAGAACCTAACACCGACAAAGATTTGAAAGCTAAAATTCTCAACGCTTCAGTTGGTCAAAAAATCGCTATCGACACAGTTGCTAATGGTCAACAAATCTATGCACTCTACGTAGTAAACGAAAAAACTCCTGCTGTAAAAATCAGCGAAGTTGCTGAAATTACTTATGTAGTGGAACCATCAGAAAAAACTATCAACGACCTCACAGGCAAACTTGACGAATTCTTAGCAAATAACACTACACTTGAAGACTTCGCTACTGCTCCTACTGCAGGTTATGCTCTCAACAACGCAAACATCGATGCAACTTCAAGCCACATTAATTATATGCCCGAATCTCGCGCTGCTATCAAGTGGGCGATGAATGCTAAAAAGGGTGAAATCTCAACTCCATTCTCAAATCGCGACAACAACCGCTTGTTGGTTGTAGCTGTTACAGGCATCTACACCGACTATATCACTACTGAAAATGAAGAGTTGAAGCAAGGTCTTATCGCTGAAATTCGCGACAACAAAAAGGCTGAAGCTATCATCGCTGATTTCAATAGCAAAGGCGCTAAAGACCTCGTAGGTTATATGGCTCTCACTGGCGACACTATCACAAACGCTCGCGTAGCCCTCAGCAATATCTCAGTTAACACTCTCGGAAGTTACGAAAACGCCTTCATCGGTGCTGTTACTGGTGCTGAAAAAGGTCAACTCATCGGCCCTATGAAGACTAACAACGCTGTTGTAGTTGCTCAAATCGATGATATCGACAACATCGGTCGTCCTTACAACTTCAAAGAATACAAAGATCACTTCAACCAAATGATGGGTGGTAATGCTCTTTACAACAACCTCTTTGGTATCATGAAGGGTAGCAACAAACTTGAATCAAAATTGCTTGACTTCTACGAAAACTAATCGGTAGAGAGAAATATTTCAACCGATAATCATATTACGAAGGAGCGAGCGTCACATAAAAACGACTCTCGCTCCTTTTGTATTCTAAGAAATAAGCTTCCCTCAAAGCAAAACCCATAAAACAATCTCATTATCAAATAAATAATGTCAAACAACCCCACATTATATCTATTCCCCGTGTCGCTTGGTGATACTCCGTTGCAAAACGTATTGCCTCAACACAACATCGCAATTATCCCTACAATAAAATACTTTATTGTGGAGAATATTCGTTCGGCTCGTCGCTTCTTGAAAGCTTGCGACCGCTCAATAGATATTGACCAATTGACATTCTTTACACTCAATGAGCATACCGACCTCGGCACGATACCCTCAATGCTTGAACCAATGAAACAGGGACATAGCATGGGGATTATATCCGAAGCTGGTTGCCCAACTATTGCCGACCCAGGTGCCGATGTTGTTGCTATTGCCCAACAACGAGGATATAAAGTAGAACCCCTCATAGGTCCATCAAGCATTCTCCTATCATTGATGGCTTCGGGCTTTAACGGACAAAGTTTTGCATTCAATGGCTATCTTCCCATCGACCAAAGTGCTCGCAACGCCAAACTGAAAGAGATGGAGCGACGCATACGCCGTGAACGTCAAACTCAAATATTCATCGAAACCCCATATCGCAACAACAAACTCATCGACGAACTCTCTCACTCTCTACCTGGCGATATGTTGCTATGCGTAGCAAGCGATATCACTTGCCCCAATCAGTCAATCATCACTCGACGACTATCGGATTGGAGCAAAGCCACATATAATTATAATAAAGTCCCCACCATATTCCTCTTATTTAGTTAATTTCTCACCCGATGGCTCGTAATCGAAAAAATACCCCTCTACAAGATCTCCCTGGATTGTTTGATGACTTCACAACACACCCCGACATGGGTGCGTCTGTCGATTTCACATCCGACAACCCTACCCCTCAACGCACTCGCAAAAAAGAGCCATCAAGCGAAATTCAACCCATGAAACCTGCTGCATTGAGCCCACGTCTCAAGTTTATATCATTCGGCAGCGGGAGTAGCGGAAACTGCGCCTACATAGGCGATGACAATGGAGGAATACTTATCGACGGAGGTGTTGACAACAACCGAGTAGTAAGCGAATTGGCAAAAAATGGCATCTCAATGGATATGGTAAAAGCAATATGCATCACACACGACCATGGCGACCATATTCGTTTTGCATACTCTATCGTACGCCGCTACCGCCACATAGGCATATATTGCACATTGCGCACACTCAACGGCATTATGCGCCGCCACAACATTTCACGCCGTTTCAAAGACTATCATCGTCCCATATATAAAGAGATGCCCTTCACTATTGACAACTTCAAAATCACAGCATTTGATGTGTCGCACGATGGCACCGACAACATGGGATTCTTCATCGAAAATGGCAGCCACCGATTTGCCATAGCCACCGACTTGGGATGCATCACCCCACGCGTTGACCACTACATGCGTCAAGCACAATACATTATGATTGAGAGCAACTACGACAAAGAGATGCTACTCACAGGCAAATACCCCGAATATCTCAAAGCTCGTATCCTTGCCGACAAAGGACACCTCGACAACGAAGTAACAGCACGTTACATCGCTGAGATTTACACCCCAAAACTCACACATGTGTTCCTTTGCCACCTCAGCAACGACAACAACACACCCAACATAGCACTTGCTACCGTTACAAAACCACTCTTTGAGCGAGGATTGAAAATTGGCGATGCCACCGAGAGCGCAACCTCTAACGACGCCGACATTCAAATCACCCCACTCCCCCGCCTCGATTCTTCTATACTATATATATTAAGGGCAAAATCATAACTCTAACAAGAGGGGTATTATAACAATCTTAGGTGTAACATTTTCACATACAATAATTACTGAAATAGTGAATTCAACAACTATTTCAATTCCTTTTATTGTTAAAAAAGATAAATACGGAAAAATTTCCTTATTAGAGTGTGTATATCCCAAAAAAAGTAACTAACTTTGTACTTGGAATTATAGGTGAAATTTGCGCCGATTAGGAAATTTTATTAACTAATTATATATTAAAGTCTTACAGAAATGAGCAAAATCGATTTAAGCAAGTACGGCATTTCAGGAACTACTGAAGTTGTGTACAATCCTTCTTACGAGCAACTCTACAAAGATGAAACTTGCTCTTGCCTTGAAGGTTATGAAAAAGGTCAAGCTACTGAACTTGACACAGTAAACGTAATGACTGGTATCTACACTGGTCGTTCTCCTAAAGATAAATATATCGTAAAAGACGCAACAAGCGAAAACACTGTATGGTGGACTTCAGAAGAATATAAAAACGACAACAAGCCTGTAACTACAGAAACTTGGAACACTCTTAAAGACCTCGCTGTTAAAACTCTTTCTAACAAAAAACTTTATGTAGTTGACGGTTTCTGCGGTGCTAACATGGCTACTTGCTTGAAAGTGCGCTTCATCGTTGAAGTTGCTTGGCAAGCTCACTTCGTTAAAAACATGTTCATCCGTCCAACTGAAGAACAACTTAAAGATTTCGAACCTGACTTCGTAGTTTACAACGCTTCTAAAGCTAAAGTTGAAAACTTCAAAGAACTCGGTCTTAACTCTGAAACTGCAGTAGTATTCAACCTCACTACTAAAGAACAAGTTATCATCAACACTTGGTATGGTGGTGAAATGAAGAAAGGTCTCTTCTCAATGATGAACTACTTCAAACCACTTGAAGGTATCGCTTCAATGCACTGTTCAGCTAACACTGACATGGAAGAAAAGAGCACTGCTATCTTCTTCGGTCTTTCAGGTACTGGTAAAACTACTCTTTCTACCGACCCAAAACGTAAACTCATCGGTGACGACGAACACGGTTGGGACGACGAAGGTGTATTCAACTACGAAGGTGGTTGCTACGCAAAAGTTATCAACCTCGACAAAGAAAGCGAACCAGATATTTACAACGCTATCCGTCGTAACGCACTCCTCGAAAACGTTACTGTTGACGCTGAAGGCAAAATCGACTTCAACGATAAGAGCGTAACTGAAAATACTCGCGTTAGCTATCCTATCGACCACATCGAAAACATCGTTAAACCAATTTCTAAAGGTCCAGCTGCTAAACAAGTTATCTTCCTTTCAGCTGACGCATTCGGTGTACTTCCTCCAGTATCTATCTTGACTCCAGAACAAGCTAAATATTACTTCCTTTCTGGTTTCACTGCTAAATTGGCAGGTACTGAACGCGGTATCACTGAACCAACTCCAACATTCTCTGCATGTTTCGGTGCTGCATTCCTTTCACTCCACCCAACTAAATACGGTGAAGAACTCGTGAAGAAAATGGAAGCTAACGGTGCTAAAGCATACTTGGTTAACACTGGTTGGAACGGTACTGGCAAACGTATCTCTATCAAAGATACTCGCGGTATCATCGATGCTATTCTCGATGGCTCTATCAACAACGCTCCTACTAAAAAGATCCCTATGTTTGACTTCGAAGTTCCAACCGAACTTCCAGGCGTAGATCCTAACATCCTCGACCCACGCGACACTTACGCTAACGTTGAAGATTGGAACGTTAAAGCTCAAGACCTCGCTCAACGCTTCATCAAAAACTTCGCTAAATTCGAAGGTAATGAAGCTGGTAAAGCACTCGTTGCTGCAGGTCCTCAACTCTAATCGAGCATAATAACTCAATTATAGCAAAAGCCATAGCCCAACACGGGCTGTGGCTTTTTTTATTTAATCTCTACACACCACCTAAAAGCCCTAATCCAAAATTTATATGTATATTTTTGGATTGTAATCCAAAATTTCACTATGTTTTTTTTGGATTAGAAGAAGTTTTTATAATAAATTTGTAAAGGATAAAACAATTTCACAGCATGAAACGAATATTACTCATTAGCATCGCAATCATTATTGCAAGTCTCTCATTATCGGCTCAACAGTGGGAAAAGAACAGCCTTCGATGGTATAATGTGCCATCATATTATATTGAAAATGATAAGGTGTGTGCTCTCAAGCTAAACGACACACTCCCTTGTAACTCCGGCGAAGAGCCGTTTAATGAGTTCTTAACCAAGTTCAACAAAAACAAAAAATTCCGCAACAGTCGCTACATGACCACAGAATATAGCACTGTCGTTCCTACTGAAGAAATGCTTGCATCAACATTGAAAATTTTTGATGAAAAAGGTGGATTCCCAATTCGTGGATATGCTAAAAAAACGGGGTATGATGCCGAATATGACTATACTATGTATAACTACGGATTCTGGTACTATATCGACCTCGACTATATCGTATATTCATCTTCGTTCAACAATCGCAAGGGGAAAAAGATTAGTATCATATTGCTATTTCAACGCATTGACGACCTGTGGTATTGCACCGATGCATACCCTTGTCCTGCGATAAGGAATGCCTTAATGAAATAGGTTATTATATACCTATATTTTGGAGGCACACTCTGCATTATATTAAAAGCTATCATTTTTCAATCTCAAAATTTGGGGGTGAAATGTAGTTTTTGTAATTTTACAACCTATTACTAACCCCTAAAAACTCTATAGTTGTGGCAAAGAAAATCGCAGAAACCCCTTTGATGAAACAATATCTCGAGATGAAACAAAAACATCCCGATGCAATATTACTTTTTCGCGTGGGTGACTTCTACGAAACATTTTCCGACGATGCTATTGCCGCTTCTGAAATCCTTGGCATCACGCTCACCCGTCGCGCCAATGGCTCAGCCCAACATGTAGAATTAGCAGGATTCCCACACCACGCTCTCGACACTTATCTACCTAAACTTGTGCGTGCAGGCAAACGCGTTGCCATCTGCGAGCAACTCGAAGACCCTAAACTCACCAAAAAACTCGTAAAGCGTGGCATTACCGAGCTCGTAACTCCTGGGGTATCAATCAACGACAACATTCTCGACCATCGCGAAAATAACTTCCTCGCAGCCGTGCACTTTGCTCGTCATGGCGTAGTAGGTGTGGCATTCCTCGATATAAGCACTGGCGAATTTCTCACCGCCGAAGGCTCAGCCGACTATATCGACAAACTCCTCGGCAACTTCGCTCCCAAAGAGGTGCTCGTTGAACGTGGAAATCGCAACCTCATTGAAGATAGTTTCTCGGCACGATATTTCACCTTCGAACTCGACGACTGGATTTTCACCGACGAGGCTGCTATGGACCGCCTCCTCAAACAATTCGAGACCACAAGTCTCAAAGGTTTTGGCATCAACAAAATGCCCGCAGCCGTCATTGCATCGGGAGCAATTCTCCACTATCTCGACATCACTCAACACAACCAAATCTCACACATCAACAACCTCTCACGCATTGAAGAGGACCGCTATGTGCGTCTTGATAAATTCACGGTGCGTAACCTCGAACTCGTTGATAGTTTTGCCGACGATGGCAAGAGCCTATTGAGCGTAATAGACCGCACTATAAGCCCTATGGGCGCGCGTTTATTGCGTCGCTGGGTGTTATTCCCATTGAAAGATGTCAAAGCGATTAACGCACGCCTTGATGTGGTAGAATATTTCTTCCGCAATCCCCAAGACCGTGAGGATATCAAAACTGCACTTGAACAAATCGGCGACCTTGAACGCCTTATCTCAAAAGTTGCCGTAGGACGCATCACCCCTCGCGAGGTTGTTCAGTTGCGCAATGCTCTCACTGCAATTGAACCGATAAAACAACTATGTTGTAATGCCGACCACGAAGCACTCCGTGCTATCGGCGAGCAACTCAACCCTTGCGCCCTTATTCGCGACCGCATAGCACGCGAAATCGTCGACGATGCCCCATCGGCACTCAATCGTGGCACAGTAATTAAAGATGGAGTAGATGCCGAACTTGACGAATTGCGCGAAATCGCATTCCAAGGCAAAGACTACCTCATGAAGATACAGATGCGCGAGAGCGAAGCAACAGGTATCCCAAGTCTTAAAATTGCTTATAACAACGTGTTTGGCTACTATATTGAGGTGACAAACACACACAAAGATAAAGTGCCCGAGGAATGGATTCGCAAGCAAACCCTCGTTAATGCTGAGCGATATATCACCCAAGAACTCAAAGAATATGAGGATAAAATTCTTGGCGCACAAGAACGCATTCTCATTATCGAAACTCGTATATACAACGAATTGGTGGCTGCATTAGCACAATATACCCCTGCCATCCAACTCGACGCCTCACTCATTGCACGCCTCGACTGTCTCACAGCATTCACTCGCGTAGCAATGGAAAACCACTACAATCGCCCTGTAGTTGACGACTCTCTATCTATCGAAATCGTTGAAGGCCGTCACCCCGTAATCGAAAAAGAACTACCCATAGGCGAGCCATATATTACCAACAGCGTATCTCTCAGTAACAACGGCACACAAGTGATGATGATTACCGGACCTAACATGTCGGGTAAGTCGGCACTCCTACGCCAAACAGCCCTCAATGTGTTGATGGCGCAAATAGGATGTTTTGTGGCTGCCGACAGCGCGCGCATAGGTATTGTTGACAAGATTTTCACACGCGTAGGAGCAAGCGACAACATCTCTCTCGGCGAATCAACTTTTATGGTCGAAATGAACGAAGCGGCATCAATTCTCAACAACATGAGCGAACGAAGCCTTATCCTCTTCGACGAATTAGGCCGAGGCACCTCAACCTACGATGGTATATCTATCGCATGGGCTATCGTAGAGCATATCCACGAATATCGTGGCATACACCCCAAAACACTCTTTGCCACACACTACCACGAACTCAACGAAATGGAAAAAACATTCTCGCGCGTGGTCAACTACAACGTGTCGGTCAAAGAAATCAACAATAAGGTAGTTTTCTTGCGCAAATTAGCACGCGGAGGATCGGAACATAGTTTTGGTATCCATGTAGCCAAACTCGCAGGAATGCCCCCTGCTATCGTTAAACGTGCCGACGAGGTGTTGCATCAACTCGAAACAAATAATCGTCGCGACGACATTGCTAAAGACCTTGGAGCCGTTGCCGAGCAAACTGGTGGTATGCAATTATCATTCTTCCAACTCGACGACCCCGTGTTGAGTCAAGTGCGCGACGAAATCCGCGACCTCGACATCAACAACCTCACACCAATGGCCGCCCTCAACAAACTCCACGACATACGCAAAATCATCACCGGCAAAGATTGAATATTAGATTATATCCCCAAAAAATATAGGCAAAAAAGAGATTTCTTTTTTGCCTATTTGTTATTAGGATTTTTCTTCTTTTGAGCCTTGATTATACGTTCTTTCTCTTTTATTCATTACTTTAGATAGCGAATAACATCATCTAATTGCGTTTATGTATAACAGATAACCCTTATTAAATATACCATCTACCTCAAATACTCGATACTGAATATATCAACTGCATTTCCACCATAACCAGAACGACCTTGCGACGTAGTTATAAGCGTCTTACCATTGCTTGAGACATCAAGACCAACGGGGAAGGAGTCTACCTGGGTGGTTGCAATAACCTTCATCTGCTCTGCATCCACAACATATAGCATACTTGCAATATTGCACGCCGCAAAGATATATTTACCACAAGGCGACACCTCAATGGTGCGAGCGCCAGCACCCACCTTACAATTTGTCCAACCCGTAAGTTTAATACTCTTTCCCGTGATGCGTGTTGCTGCATCAATAAACTTATCAAGACCTATACGCTGCACATATCCGCTACCATTGATACTCAAATAGAGGTATCCGTTGGATAAGACAAGGTGTCTTACACCAGACATCATACCCATCACACGACCAAGATACTTTTGCTTCTTCATGTCGATAACGGCAATACCGCCACCGCCACCCATACAGCCCACTAAAAGATAGCGGTCGTCGGGGGTAAAGAGCGTACCTCGCAGGGCATATCCACTACCATTATCACGATTGACGGGATTGGTAAGGCTATAGTTCAACGGAAGAACGTAGTCCACAACATAGAGTTTGGAGTGGCGCCACTTCATAGGATTATCCGACTCAATATTTATTATACCAACGGTATTATTTCCCCAATGCGACACCGCAATAGATCGATTGTCGTGCGAAACGGCAATCATCTTTGGCAGCGGGCCAGTCTCCATAAGTCTTACAATCTTATCACTCTGCGTATCGATTACCGCAACAGCCGAAGGGTCCTGGGCATTGATGTCATAACTTCGTCTATAGTATGGCACCCATAGATAGCGACCACCATGGCTAAAGACAGCCTCGACGGGCTTACCCATGAAGTTGTTGTTCTTACGGTAATGCTCAAAACGATAGAGTGGCGAACTTTCACCCCACAACGAGTTATGCTCCGAGCCAAGACGATGGCTTATGACCTTGAGCCTACGATTAGTACCCATCTCAAAAACAACTGTAGTACCACCTTCGAGTGAGTTGACATAGTACTTACTATTATTGGGATGAATATTTACAGACTTAGGCGAGAATATCGCATCGTCACGTGTATCCACCGATCCCCCATAGTTTTGACGTTTAGAGGTAAGCGTGATTCTCAACGAACCACATGTCGACACCACGCTTCTGTTGATTGAGGGGTGAACAACAGAAGGTGCTTTCTTCTTAGACTCCTGCTCCTGACCAAAGAGAGAAACAGTGAATGTAAAACCGAGAAGTAGAGTTAGTATAACTGGCCTCAAATAAAAATGGTGCATTGATATATTTTAGTTCTATAAATTTAGTTGACCATCAACGAGTAACCTAAACCTCTTTAAGGCTACCGCTAATGCGTTTTTAATTTCACAAAATTAGCAAATCTTTTTCTATTTTTGCCCACCTTGCCAAAATATGGGATATATAAAAACAAAAAAGAGCTACATTTCTGTAACTCTTTTCTGCTGTGGTGCCACCAGGAATCGAACCGGGGACACAAGGAT
>JAFOYQ010000133.1 GCA_017424575.1 Muribaculaceae bacterium | reverse complement strand
TTTGAGGGGAACGTCGTTGATGCGATTGATTTACATCAATGTAGGGGTGTTTGTATTGGTTAAACTGATTTCATTGTTTTTGGTTTTGTTTAATATCAATACTACACTATTAACAACCTATTTAGAGTTGCCATCTAACTTGACAACATTATTGTATCAACCTTGGGGTATAATAACATATATGTTTCTACATGCAGATGTGATGCATGTGTTTTTTAACATGATTTCGCTCTATTGGTTTGGACGCATTGCATTAGAACGCATATCACAAAAGCAATTGGTTGCATTGTATATATTAGGCGGATTGGCTGGAGCTATTTTATACCTAGTATCATACAATTTATTCCCTTATTTTTCGGTTGCAGTGCATAATAGTTACTTGCTAGGTGCTTCGGGTGCAGTGGTAGCAATCTGCGTTGCCGCAGCGACATTACAACCAAACTACCCTATCCGATTGATGTTTATTGGCGAAGTGAAATTGATTTGGTTGGCAATTGGTATGGTGGCTATCAGTTTATTTGGAATAACAGGCAACAATGCTGGTGGCGAGTTTGCACATATCGGAGGCGCTATATTAGGATATTTCTATGCCAAAGCATGGATGAATGGCAAAGATTACTCACGCCCTGTGACATCGGTGATAAATTGGTTGACCGACCTATTCAAACGTACGCCTAAAATGAAGGTAAATAAAGGTGGCAAACAAACTGCTACTCGAATGAAAACTGACGCTGAATATAATAGAGAAAAACGCGCTAACGAAGCTGCAATTGATGCTATACTTGACAAGATAAAACAACGTGGGTATGAGAGTTTGACTGCTGATGAAAAGAGAGAACTTTTTGATAGAAGCAGAAAATAATGAGGAATGAGGAGTGAGGAATGAGGAATGGGGAATGAGGAATTATTAATTATTAACAGGTAACTAAAAAAAATGCTGCGTAGTTTTGTGAAATATATAATGATTGCTGTGACTGGGATTATAGTGTTGTGCTATTTTCTGGGATTGTCGGCTCAGTGGGTATCGCCTGAAAAAATAGGAGTACCTACATATTTTGTTATGATAATGCCGCTGTGGATTGTGTTGATGATAGCATGCGTGGTGTTTTGGGCATGTTTCAAAAAATGGATATATGCACTGATTGTGATTGGTATAATGGCGGTGACTTTCGGACAATGGCGCAATGTGATGACAATAAATAAACCTTTTGGACGTCAACAGGCGACAGTCAACAGTCAACAGTCAACAGTCAAAATATTGACTTTTAACACACACATATTCAACAATCACAAAGACGATAGTTTTGAGAAAGTTGCCGAATTTATAAAAGAGTGTGATGCCGACATCGTGTGTCTACAAGAGTTTGGGCACTACCATAGATATGGCACATCGAAAAAAGAGATATTGAAATTTTTCGACTCGATATACCCATACCGCCACATTTGGTTCAAAAATCAAAATAAATGGGGCGAAAATGGATTAGCTACGTTTAGCCGATACCCTATCGTGAAAAAGAAAAAAATAGAATATCAATCGGCAGATAATATAAGCATATATTCGGACATCGTAATTGATGAAGACACAATCAGACTAATCAACAACCACCTAGAATCAAACAAATTAAACAAAGAAGACCGACAATTTGCATCGAAATTGGTGGATGATGAAAACAACAGACAAGAGATACTAGATGCTGGCATGAAAATTGGTTCTCGACTCATTACTGGGGCAAAAAATAGAATACAACCAGCCGAGGCCGTGCGTCAAACCATAGATGAAACAAATTATCCGACTATTGCGTTGGGTGACTTCAATGATGTACCACTGTCATTTACGTACAACAC
>JAFOYQ010000132.1 GCA_017424575.1 Muribaculaceae bacterium | reverse complement strand
ATTAGAGAAATCCTAAAAAGATTTACTAATTATTTCTATGAATAAAAATGGCGGAAGATTGTATAATAAACCTTCCGCCAAAACATAAACAAAACCGATTGATTAAATGTGTATCTGAAATTTAATTATTTCAATTTGCCACCTTTAGCGCCTTTAACACCACCTCCACCGAGAGAGAAGATGTTTTGGTCGTATGAAACAGTTTTCATGCCCGATTCGCGTTTGCGTTTGAGTGCGAGTTGCACGAGTTTATCCATCAACTTGTCAAACGAAATGCCTGTAGCTTCCCAAAGGTAGAATGACAAAGATCCAGGGATAGTGTTGATTTCGTTAACGTAGATATTGCGAGTTTTACGGTCGATGATAACATCCACACGACTCACACCATGACATGAAAGCACGCGAAATGTTTCGCTTGCAAGGAATTGAATGCGTTTAGTTTCATCGTCGGGAAGTTCGGCAGGAATTCGTTTTTGTGATGCTTGCATACCTTTTGCCCCCTTTGTGCCACCCATATATTTGTCTTCGTAAGAGAGGATTTCGCCACTCTTAATAGGCTCTTCACACACCGATGCTTGATATTCATCGCAATCACCTAGAACTGAGCAGTTGATTTCTTGAAGTTCTTCAACCATATCTTCAACGATGATGCGAGTTGAGTAACGTTCAGCATCGTTGATTTTTTCGATAAGTTGCTCACGGTCAATGGCACGACCAATACCCACGCTCGAACCGAGGTTAGCAGGTTTTACAATCACTGGATAGCCCAATTTATTTTCGATTTTTGCGATAAGTTCATCGCGTTGAGCAAACCATTGTTTGTCGGTAAACCACACATAATCAACAACAGGAATATCACATGCTTGAAGAATCATCTTCATAGTGATTTTATCCATACCATTGGCCGAAGACAATGTGTTACAACCAGCAAATGGAATACCTGTTGACTCCAATACACCTTCAAAAATGCCATCTTCGCCATTAGAGCCATGAAGCACAGGAATAACCACATCGAGTTGTGTAAACACATCCGAGCCAAACAATGATTTTTTAGCTTTATAAAGGTTGTAATCATCATATATTGGCTTCATATACACCTCAGTACATTTAGCGAGCAACGCAGGAATATTGCGATAGTTTGCCACTTCAAAAAGAGCCTCGCCAGTGTACCATTTACCTTGCTTTGTGATATATATGGGTGTTACATCATATTTGTCGCGATTGATAGCATGCATTGCTTGCGATGCTGAAATTACTGATATTTCGTGTTCGGTAGAGCGTCCACCAAAAAATACACCAATGTTAGTTTTCATTATATGTTGTTTTTATTATTAATTTCTAATTATTAATCTTGTATTGAGTCAATTATGCATTATGCATTACTTAAATGTATCTGGAAGGTCGTTTTCGTAAAGCACGGTATCGCCAGCTCTTGCAATAGTTGCAAGCACTTGTTGCGCTTCATTAAACGACGCCACGGCATGCACATTTTCGCTATTCATTTTGCCTTGCTTGATACCACCGAGAAGGGCTTCTTTATTGTATTCGCCCACGATAATTGCAACATCTGCACATTCAGCAATTTTCACACCGAGAGCCTCATTGAGTTCATATTGTTTCTCGCCGAGTTCAATCATACCTGGAGTGATAACGATGCGCTTACCTTTGTTGAAACGGCTCAATACATCCATTGCCATCTTTGACCCAGTAGGATTACTATTGAATGCATCATCAATTATTGTTATTCCACCTGGCGTGCGTTTGAGGTTGAGGCGATGTTCCACCTGTTCAATCTTTTCAACGGCATAACGAATCTTATCCTCAGGTACATCAAGACGCAACGCTATGATTACAGCCGCGATGAGGTTAGAGATATTGCACTCCCCTACCAATTTAGTGTGTAGTTGGAGTTCTTTGCCGCCACCTACAACGGTAAATCGTGTGCCAGTTTCATCGTATGTGATATCTTTTGCAGTATATGAAGCATTTTTAGTCTCATTTACAGCATAACGAATACATTCCACATTCTTAACCTCACGATTTGCAACATATTCAAAGTCATCATTCACAACGCCCACTCCATCTTGTGGTAATGCGTCAATCAATTCAAACTTAGTGCTTTGCACGTTTTCAATCGACTTAAATGACTCAAGGTGTTGTTCGCCAACTGCTGTAACGATACCCATGTGTGGTTTAACGAGGTCGCAAATCTCTTTGATATCCCCTTGTTGTTTAGCACCCATTTCCACGATAAACACCTCATTATAAGGCTTAAGATATTCGCGTACTGTACGAATAACACCTAATGTAGTGTTATAGCTGCCAGGAGTCATCAACACATCATATTTTTCACTCAATATGCGATGAAGATAGTGTTTAGTGCTTGTTTTGCCATAGCTGCCAGTAATGCCAATGATTTTTAAATCGGGCATTGACGCGAGAATTCTAGCCGCGTCGTTATAGTATTTCTTGTTAATATTCTTTTCAACAGGAGCGAGTACCACATTTGCGGCATATATAACCATATGCGATGCGATATATAAAAATAACCCAGCAAAACCACAGATAGATAAAATTGAGTTAATCTTATTCAAATCGCCTACAGCAACCGAAATGCCAGCAATAACTATTACCGAAATAGCAACAGCTACACCATAGATGCGACGAGCACGATTAGTGAATACAAGAGGTTTTTTGTATTTAGCTCTTAACAATCTCGCCGAATTGAATACGGCAAATAATATTATCAAATACATCGCTACATTAGTAGGACAATACGTTGAGATTGAAAAACCTAATACAACACATGCAGTCAATCGTGGCATTGATGTAGTATCTTGGCTATTTTTGAGCCAACGCATATATCGTTCATTTCGATAAGAATTTTGTTGCAACATCATCAAGTCTCGTTTCAACTCAAGAAACAAGTTGAGGAGCGCAATCACAGGAACTATATAAAATACTATTTCCATTGTTATATCTTGTCAGTTTGATTAATCTTTTAAAAAATAGCGCAACACAGCCGCAAATTGAACAGGATTTTCCAAGAAACTATAATGTCCACAGCCAGGGAACGACACTAATCCGGCATTGGGGATTAATTTCTCCATGATTTTGGCATCTCTCATTGGTGTTGCTGTGTCCTCTTCGCCCCACACAAGTAGCGTTGGAGCCGAAATATTTGGCATGCAATATTGTAAATCCTCATTCACTACCTTGCTTAATATCGAACGCATCATAGGACTTGCATCATTGTAGTCGCTCGAACCATTTTTGCCACGCATTTTATCTATAAATTTTGCGCCCTTCTCTTTGCCCATGATAAGTGGCGCAACTTTTTTGGCAAGTTTAAATGAATATACCTTAATGTAGTATATCAAACTGCGTTTAGGTTTCACCCCAGCAGCATCAACAAGAATGAGTCTCTTCACTTTGTTGCGCGATGAATATAAAATCCCCACTCTGCCACCGAAGGAATGGCCGAGCAAGATAGGATTTTCTATATTTTCCAATTTCACGAACTCTTCAATGAGTTGGGTATATTCCTCTATCCCCCACACTTCATTTGGCTCCTCCGAACTACCAAAACCAGGAAAATCTACATTATACACAGTATGGGTCTCCATTGCAACCTTTTCTATGCTTTTCAATGTAGTCAAATTGCACCCCCATCCATGCATTAAAATGATAGGCGAGCCACTACCTTCCACTGTGTAATGGAAGTTCAAACCTTTGATTTTGATATTCTTTTCCATATTATAAAATGTGACTACAAAGTTAATGTTTTAGAGCCGTATATAAAAGCGAATTAACCCTTTTTTTGACCACTAAATATCGATTTTTTTCAATCATCAAAAATGCCACACTCATTCACAAAAAAGATGGGCATACCGTAGACCATTCTCCCCGACATGCCCATCAATATTTCGTATATGAATTTATTACATCTTATAAATCGATTTTGGCAACTTTCTACAATTATATTGCGACGCCATAATCTCGCCATACGCACCTGCTGAACGTAGCGCCACGATATCTCCTCTGCGCATTTTGGGCAACATTTCCTCTTTGCCAAAACAATCCGACGACTCACATATAGGTCCTACCACATCATATTTTTCCACCTCGCCATCGCTAGTGAGATTTTCGATGTTGTGATGCGCTTCATACAACGCTGGACGAATCAACTCAGTAAACCCGGCATCAACAATCGCAAATTTCTTCTCAGTGCCCTCTTTTACATATAGCACACGAGTGATTAACGAGCCGCATTGCCCCACAATCGAGCGCCCCAATTCAAAATGTAATTCTTGGCCCTCATTGAGTTTAAGATAATTCTTGAAAGTCTCAAAATACCCCTTAAAATCTGGAATTGGATTTTCGTCGGGATTGTCGTAGTCGATGCCTAATCCTCCACCTACATTAATACTCTTAAACGTCACGCCCTTTTCGGCATATTTTGCTTGAAGCGCATTGACCTTTTCGCAGAGCACCTTAAATGGCTCGGTGATAGTAATCTGGCTGCCAATATGGAAATGCAATCCTTGCAATTCCACATTCGTCATCATCATCGCCTTCTCAATTATTTCATCAAGTTTTTCGAGATTGATGCCAAACTTATTTTCGGCCAATCCAGTAGTGATATAATGGTGAGTATGAGCATCGACATTAGGGTTTACACGCAACGCCACACGCGCCACCTTTCCCATCTTTGACGCAATCTCTTGGATAATCTCAAGTTCGGGAAGTGATTCCACGTTGAAACAAGCAATATCATGCTCAAGCCCCAACTCAATTTCCCAATCACTCTTGCCCACCCCGGCAAAAACAATCTTATTAGCCTCAAATCCTGCATTGAGTGCAGCTTCAACCTCGCCACCACTCACACAGTCCACACCCAGTCCAGCCTTGCGTATCTCCTCAAGCACCACAGCATTCACATTAGCCTTAATAGCATAATGTACGTGGTAGTCAGGGCGATTACTATGCTCCTTTATTACATTGAGAGTATTACGAAGCAACTCAATGTCATAAAAGTAAAACGGAGTGCGTTGATTCTCAAACTCTGCTATTGGGAAATTTGCCATCGTCGAGTCCTTATTTCTTACTTATTTTTGAAAAGATGATCGCTCAAAGCATTCAACGCTCTCACCTTGTCCTCTTTGCGTACAAGCACCGATATGTTATAGTTGCTGCCGCCATAAGAAATCATTCTCACTGGCACATCTTTCAAGGCATCAATAACCTTAGCCTCAAAACCGCGATTTTGCCATTCGAGGTCACCAACTACGCAAATGATAACCATGTCATTATCAACTGTTACGGTGCCAAATTTCTTCAAATCATCAACAATGTTTTGAAGATTACGCTCATTATCAATAGTAACCGACACACCCACCTCCGATGTAGCGATCATATCGATAGGAGTTTGGTAAGTCTCAAAAATTTCAAACACCTTACGCAAGAAGCCGTAAGCCAACAACATTCTGCCACTCTTAATCTTAATAGCAGTGATATTATCCTTAGCGGCAACAGCCTTAATCATGTGGCTTGAACTAGTGTTATAAATCAACGTACCCTTAGCCTCAGGTTGCATAGTGTTGAGCAAGCGCACTGGAATATTATTCAACTTAGCAGGCAACACACATGTTGGGTGCAAAATCTTAGCACCAAAATAAGCCAACTCTGCTGCCTCTTCAAAGTGAAGCTCGCTCACAGGCTCAGTACCCTCTACAAATCGAGGGTCATTATTGTGCATACCATCAATATCAGTCCATATCTCCACTTCATCAGCATTGATAGCCGAACCAATCAATGATGCCGAATAGTCACTACCACCACGTTGTAAATTATCAACTTCGCCGTATGCATTGCGACAAATATAACCTTGAGTAATATAGATATCAGCATCTTTGTGCTTTTCGAGCAACGCAGTCAACTTTTGTTTGATATATTGAGTGTCAGGCTCAGCATTTTTATCGGTGCGCATATAATCAAGCGCAGGCAACATTTCTGAGTTCACACCCTGCTCTTGAAGATAAAGATTCATCAACGCAGTCGACATCAACTCACCTTGAGCCAAAATCTCTTTCTCTTCAAACAAAGTGAAAATATCCTTTGTAAACGAACGAATATAGTTAAAGCAAGCCTTAACCTCCTTCATCGCTTTCTCCTTGTATTCAGCTGTTGAATACAACTCATCAATCGTTTGATTATACTTTTGTTCAAGACCATTCACCGTTTCCTTTGCGCCATCTACATTCTTCTTATAGAGATAATCCGAAATCTCCACAAGCGTGTTAGTAGTCCCCGACATAGCCGAGAGTACAATGATATTCTTTCCACGTTCGGTCACCAACTTGGCAACATCTTTAATTCGTTGGGCAGATCCTACCGATGTGCCCCCAAATTTCATTACTTTCATCTTCTAAACAAATAGTATATTTAATACAATTAATAAGCTGATAAATTGAATCATAAAACCTTGCAAAAATCTACCTATTGCAAAATTTTCACAAAAATAATCATTATTAATCACATTTCCACCCTATTTCTTCAAAAACCACACTCCACACCATCATTTTTTCAAAACAATAGGAAAATATGTGTATTGTAGGAGCCACTATCCCTTACCCAGTTGCTTTAGTGACCTTAGTTTCCTTAAAGACTTTATTAATCACAGCAAAAACAATCAAGACACTCAGTTGTCTCAGTAGCCCTAGTAGTTTCAGTAGTCTTAGCAGTCTCAGTTGTCCTAGTGGTCTTAGTTGTCCTATATACCTCTATCACCCTATCTCTATTAGAAATTCAATTTTGACTAGACTCTTGTTGTGATTTGCTTTCAAATTGTTATCTTTGTATAACAATATACACCGGCTAATGGTTGTCCCCATTTCGCGAGGAGTTGTGATTTGCTTTCAAATTAGTATCTTTGTATAACAATATACACCGGCACTAGTTACAAAGGGTTACAAGCTAGTGTTGTGATTTGCTTTCAAATTAGTATCTTTGTATAACAATATACACCACCTTATTAATTATTAGATTATGAGTACTAGTTGTGATTTGCTTTCAAATTAGTATCTTTGTATAACAATATACACCGTCAACAAGTAATGTAGTTGTGCTTGAATAGTTGTGATTTGCTTTCAAATTAGTATCTTTGTATAACAATATACACCTAGTTAAGGTTACGAACTGCGTTAATGTGGGTTGTGATTTGCTTTCAAATTAGTATCTTTGTATAACAATATACACCATT
>JAFOYQ010000019.1 GCA_017424575.1 Muribaculaceae bacterium | reverse complement strand
GTAAATATTATCATTTGTTGTGTGCTTTTGGTTTTATTGTCAATCATTAGGATAACAATGCACGAAAACCCAAAGATAGTGTTGAACAAAGGATTTAGAGTGATTAATAGGTTGTTATTCATTATTGCAGTAATTAACCTTATTTGGATTTTAGTAAAAACAATTGAGTTATGGTTATAGAAACGAAATACGATGTTGGAGATGAAGTGTGGGTTGTCGTAGGAGGCAACCCACACAAATTAAGAATCAAAAGCATTTCCTCTTATTGTGGTCATGTACACAAATCCATAAAGTATCGTTTTGAAGAGAATTTTTACATAACCGTTGATGAAAATGATGTTTTCTCAACCAAAGAAGAACTATTAAAGAGTTTGTAGTATGGCACGTTGTAGGTTATTATTTGTCGGGACAAAAACCAACATGGAGGCGATTTTTGAAAATTGTCCTGATTCTTCTTCCGAAAGCTGTGCTGAAATGGCTTTTAGTTGTGATTGGATTGATGATGACATTTGGTATAATGAAGAATTTACAAAACAAGACGAGCATTATCAAGATGTAATCAATGGTAAATGGGTTTATTGCTATGATATTCGTGATGTTAATCATTTTGCCGATTATGCTTGTTTGAATGAGTTAGGGTATTTTGATTATAACCAAGACGAAAAATACAAAACAAAGGTAATAGAGCATATTAAAACTTTGCCCGATGATACAACTTTCTTTTTTCAGGTAGGTCATTTTTAATAATTTGAAATATGAAATATAGAATAACAAGAACAAGTGATTGGTATTGCAAAGAAAAACCTCACCGAGAATCTTACCAAGAAGGAGTCGATGAATATGACCGACCTATATGGGTTATTGAAATAAACTCACTTGAAGATTTGCATAAAATCATAGAAGAAGAAAATTATACAATAATTGTAGATGTTGATGAAATTGAGATTTACGATGATTTTAGAGAATAAGACATTGAAATGAACAATCCCAACCTTAAATTGTTATAATGGTGTATTAACCAATTAAACGATTTAAGTATGATAGAAAATTATTATGGCTTTGCAAGCAAATCAGATGTGGTAAAATTCGCATTGTTGGCATCTGCGAAAGTAGATAATGGAGTGACTGAAATTGACTACTCAAAGGCTCAAGAAATTATCGACTTCGTGTGTAAGAATGTTGAATTGCCCGATGCTCCTAAAAATTTTACTGATGATTTAATCAAGGTTTGTGAAAAATACCACTCTTAAAAAATAAGCATTCTAATTAACAAAAGCCACTCCGTTTGGGGTGGCTTTTTTGTTTTAAGGATATTGTTACAATTATTGCTTATGGGACAAACACATATATTTCCAAATCTTATCCTCGCCATGCCAATCCTTGTCGGCAAACCAAAAGGCATAGGCAGATTTCAAAATTAAGTCATCGGCAAGAGTGCCGTTCAAATCATTAGCAAACGCATTGAAGGCAACATACTTGTCGCACAAAGTTACATCTTGGTGGAAAGCCATTCCCTTTGTTGCTTCTTCAATTTGTTTCATTGACCAATATTCGCCCAATGGTTGCATCTCTGCAACATCGTGCATCGCAAATTCTTCATTGTAGTGTCCTTTGTTGATTATTCCAAATACTTGTCGCATCAATACCCAATACTCTTTCTTGTTTGAGTGAGCCATTGGCTCGAGATACTCCGATATTGCCTTTGTACTCTCCCACATTACGGCTTCGCCTTTGCCCTTGCCGTATTTCTCTACCATTTCATAAAGTGTCATCTTTTGCTCCTTTCTTTTTGCGTTTATCACAATTAGGACAGCCGATCCCTCTCATCTTGTGTTTAGGGGATGCTTCTGCCATTTCAATCTCTCTCATTGTCTTGGGAACTCTTTGCTCCCATTTGGTTATAATATTCTTCATATTCACACGAAAGTATATCAAGCAATAAGGTTATCCACAAAGCGAAATACGATAGTATGAACGCAATGGCAATACACCACTCTGCTTGAATGTTTGTAAACAAGAGGGAATAAAAGAGAGAACACCAAAAGGTCAAGCATTTTACGCATCTAAAAATAACAAAATCATAACCAATGAAATCAGCAATGGATTTTCCCAAACCCAAATGTATGAACAAGACACAACTGATGAATATCGCAATTATTCCCTCCATAGCCTATCAGCCGATAGTGAATGTTAGTTGATTCAATGCCGAAATGCCACTTGCTACATTGCAACAATTTACCATTGCAGGCTCAACCAATCCTGCACTTTGAGCAAGAGTAACAGTTGTTGCCGATGTCGCATTTGCTAATAGAATAGAGAAATACTCGGTAAAGATTTTGCTTTTTGGGCAACAAGCATTGCCACACTTAGGCACATAAGTTACCTCGCCTTGTGCTTTTACTCGCACATACAAAGTAGTGCCTACAAGTGTTTTGTCAACGATTGAATAAACAACCTCCACGATTGGCTGAATGTCCGAATTTACGCAGTACGATTGACAAAGTTTTTCAGTCAATTCTGCACAGTAGGTGCGAGTGGTCGCATCTGAACTCGCAAATGTTACGTTAATCATAGTACTAAAGATTTAAATGTTGGCCTCCGATTTCAACTCGTCTTGTGCGTAGGAGGCATCACGCACTATATCTCTAATTGGCTCAATGAACTCTTTCGGAGCTGATAGTGCCACCAATGCTTGCTCTATCATACACATTCTTTCTTCAAGTGTTTTGATTGCTTGGTTAGATGCCTTTGCAAAGGCTAATGAGCAATACACTTGTCCTTGCATCGGACAGGTAGCACATTCGTTGTCGCATTTTTCTTTCATATCTTTTATTTGTTAAAAAATGATTTTACAAACATATTATTTCCCCATTTATTTATGGCTTCGGTCATCTTGGTTGCAGTCACCTTGATGCCCATTTGCCCATATATATTTATAAAGTCGCATAGAGCCTTTTTTAGTTCTTCTCCCTCTTGGGTATTGCCCCAAACATTAAACTCTATTTTTACTATTTCTTTATTCATACTCTATATTAATTAATAGGTGGCAACGGTGCATTTGTAGGTGGTACATTACCTCCTCCACCTTTGCCGAACATATTCTTGATTATTCCGACCCAATTCATCACTTGCTCTTGATTTTCGTTTAGCCAAGTGAATGTATTTACTGCGCCATCTTTTATTTGTTGCATTGTTGTAGGTGGAATGTTGTCAAATGTAGGCAAATCCTCCAACCCTTTACTCATAAAGTCATAGAGCCTTTCTGCCTTTTCAATGTCACCATTGCAGACTAATAGGCATTGCATTTTTAAACTCGCTTTGCTTGTTGGTTGAATTGCCCTAATCATTTCCTTGTCTATTTTGTTTCTTCGCCATATCATGAACTAATAACAAGAGAGTGAGCGAGAATGTTCAACACTCCCTCCCACTCTCAGTTAAATGTTAGCCGTTGCAACCACAAGAGTTAGGGCAATTACATGGCATTGGAGCAGAGTAAAGAGCCACAGGTTGTGGGCATCTTGTAGAAACCCCTGTTAGAGCATTTGCTACGATTTGAGCCTCTGCTTGTGCCAACGCATTAGATGTAGAACCTGCACCTGCCAACGCATCACTGCGAACATCAACGTATTGAGTCAATGTAGGCGCATGAGAATTTTGCCAAGATTCACGGCTTGTGCGTTCTGCAAGAGTCAATGCCGACACTTGATTGATGTAGTTCATGTTGGCATTAGCGAGATTTTCAGCTGATTTTGCTCTTGCTTTAGATGCTTGATTTACACCCCAAATACCTGCAATGGCAAGAAGTAATGCGCCTCCACCAAGACCTGCTGCCAACCCAATACCTGTTGCTCCCATTGCGTTGCCTTTGTGATGACCATAGCCGTAGTCACAACCACCATAATTGCGATTACCAAACAAAGCCAAATCGCCCGATGTTAAATAATTCATGTTTTCCATAATATGATGAATTAAAGGTTTCAGTAGGCACTATTGCCTACCATATACCTATAACAAACAACGACCACTTTAGTTCGTTAAAGTAGTCGTTATTTACTAACCAAAAATCAAAAATTATTTACTAACTCTTTTTTTTGCAATAAAGCCAAATGAAAAATGCGACAATGACTGCT
>JAFOYQ010000131.1 GCA_017424575.1 Muribaculaceae bacterium | reverse complement strand
GATTTTATTTGATTTATTAAAAATTGTGAGTAATTTTGTGATACTAATTTGATGCAAATCACAATAAGGATTATTCCGTTGTGAAAACATTTAGGTTCCCCTCGTCCTTTATCGGGGGGATTTTTTATCCCCTATAGTTGACATAGAGGACATAAAAGACTTAGAACTCTCAAATCGCCCTTTTTTGAAAAATACTCTCGTCCACTAAAATATGCCCCTCAAACCTCTCAATCATCAATTCTCAACTTATAAACATGTACCTTTGTGCTTTTGTCGCCCCCTCTCTTATGTCATTCTGAAAAATTTTGTCAATCTGTCTAAAATTGTGCATTATCGCAGTTATTTCCCTTTTGGGTGTATTAACTTTGCACCATGAAACTTTAATCTTTAATTCTTATAACTATGAAAACGCTTAAAAATCATCTAAACATCAATAGTGTGTGGTCAACTGTTCGTTCTCTATTGTTGGCCAATGGTATATCTTCTTCTAACGCTCTTAATGCAGCGGTGGCTCGCAATCTTCGTGGCGACTACTCTCTCGGCGAGTTTTCCGACCCTGTGTTGTTGAAAATTCAGCAACAAGTAATCTATCGCATCAAGCGATTAATAGAATATGAAACAAAACTCGAGCTCAATGAACAGCAATATGCTGCCGCATGCACCCCTTCTCAAACAAAAACGAGTGCATCGCCAAGCGACACACTCGAGTCAGCTCCACATGCAGTGGATTATGTTGAGGTCACCCCACATAAGGGCAATCGTTTGTCAAAATCAACGCGTCACACAAGTTGTTTATCTTCACAGCGCAACACTCGTCCAGGGAATTGCTCCATAAGCGACAGATTGTGCGTAGCCATCACCACAGCAGTGCCATTCTTCGCAATCTCATGCAAGTGGTTGACGATTTGTTCGCTTGTTGAAGGGTCAAGATTCCCTGTTGGCTCATCAGCAAGAATGAGACGAGGACTATTGAGCAATGCACGAGCAATCACAATGCGTTGTTGCTCACCCCCCGATAGTTCATGAGGCATTTTATAATTCTTATTGAGCATACCCACCTGTTTCAATACCTCCTCGATGCGAGCATCAATCTCTTGTGTCTTTTTCCACCCAGTAGCTTCAAGCACAAATCGAAGATTGTCATACACATTACGGTCGGTTAGTAATTGGAAATCTTGAAACACAATCCCTATCTCTCGACGCAACATTGGTATATGTTTTTTCTTGATTTTGGCAAGATTATAGTCAAACACTTGTGCTTCGCCACTCTCAATGGGGATTTCGCTATACATCGACTTGAGCAAACTGCTCTTGCCGCTACCCACTTTCCCTATAAGGTAAAGAAACTCACCCTCATGCAGTTCAAACGACACATTCTTAAGCACAAGGTGCTCCTTGCGCAAAATCTCTACATTACTGTATTTTACAATCGGTTCCATCGGTTGGGTTATACTTGTATATAGTGGAAAATAAGTTGTTTACTCTTTGTGGCGTTTTACGAGTTCTTCAGCAAGGTCCTCAATGCGATAGCCCTTTGATGTGAGGAGCACAATGAGGTGATATATCATATCCGATGCTTCATAAATCAATCTATCGTCGGTGCCATTGGTAGCCTCAATAACAGTTTCTACAGCCTCCTCGCCCACTTTTTGAGCCATGCGGTTGATGCCACTATTAAACAATGAGGTTGTGTATGACCCTTCGGGCATTTCATCATAACGGCGTTGAATGAAGTCTTGGAGATAACGGAAAAACTCCACTCCCCATTCATTCTTTTCGCCCCAACAAGTGTCAGTGCCAGTGTGACATACAGGTCCTACAGGTTTTACCTTAATCAATAGGGTGTCGTGGTCGCAATCCTCTTGAATTGATACCACGTTGAGAAAATTGCCACTCTCCTCACCCTTGGTCCAAAGGCGATTCTTTGTGCGACTGAAAAAAGTTACTTTACCTGTTTCGAGAGTCTTATTATATGCTTCTTCATTCATAAAACCGAGCATCAACACATTCTTAGTGCGTGCATCTTGAATTATGGCAGGAACAAGTCCTTGCATCTTATTGAAATCAATACTCATTGTATATGGTCGTTTTTTATAGTCTAACAGAAATATTTCTTTTGCAAAGATACTCTTTTAATTCATTAATCGGTATCTCATTGAAGTGAAAAATGCTCGCAGCGAGTGCAGCATCGGCTTTCCCTTGGGTGAATACATCATAAAAATGGTCATAGTCACCAGCTCCACCCGATGCAATTACTGGAATGCTCAGTGTGTCGTGAAGCATCGCTAATGCGTCGTTGGCAAACCCTGTTTTCACTCCGTCGTGGTCCATGCTGGTGAATAAAATCTCCCCAGCACCACGTTCCTGTGCCTCGTGAGCCCACTCTATAAGCTTGCGACCAGTTGACACGCGTCCACCATTGATGTAACACACCCATTCGTCACCCTCTCGGCGCGCGTCAATAGCTGTGACACACACCTGATTGCCAAATCTTCGTGCTATGCCATCAATAAGGTCGGGATTCCTTAGCGCAGCCGAGTTGATAGAGATTTTATCGGCTCCAGCGTTGAGCAGTTTCTCTACATCTTCCACTTGGTTGATGCCACCCCCTACGGTAAACGGAATGCTCACATTCTCAGCCACACGGCGCACAAGGTCGATAAATGTCTTGCGCCCCTCGTGCGATGCAGTGATGTCGAGATATACAAGTTCGTCGGCACCATCTTCGCTATATTTCTTGCCAAGAGCTACAGGATCGCCAGCCTCACGGAAGTTCACAAAGTTGACCCCCTTTACAGTCTGACCATCTTTTACATCAAGGCATGGTATGATACGTTTTGCAAGCATCGTAAGTAGTTATTGTTGTGATAAATTGAATTGTTCTAACTCTTTGATTGTGATGCGATTTTCATAAATTGCTTTCCCCACAATCACTGCAGGCACTCCAGCATTGGCAAGCGCCTCAATGTCGTGCATAGAACTCACACCACCACTGGCTATGAGATATAAATTGGGCATCTCAGCGAGCATCTCTTTGTATAACCCAATTGATGGACCTGTGAGCATGCCATCTACATTAATGTCGGTAGAGATAACTTTATTGATGCCCTTTGCCATGTAGTCTTTTACAAATGGGATAATGTCGAGGTCGCTATCATCAATCCACCCTGAGGTTGAAATCTTTCCGTTGCGAGTGTCAGCGCCGAGGATAATCTTTTCGCTACCATATTGGTCAATCCACCCTTGGAATGTAGCAGGATCTTTCACGGCTATACTCCCGCCAGTAATCATCGCTGCGCCACTCTCAAAGGCTATGCGAAGGTCGTCGTCGCTTTTCAATCCACCACCAAAATCGATTATGAGATTGGTGCCATTGGCAATGCGTTCAAGTACACGATAGTTGACGATATGGCTCGATTTTGCACCGTCGAGGTCAACCAAGTGCAGGCGCTTACAACCTGCGTCTTCCATCATGCGAGCAACCTCAAGAGGGTCCTCGGCATAGATAGTTTTGCGATCGTAGTCGCCTTTGGTAAGTCGCACACACTTGCCATCGATAACGTCTATTGCAGGGATTATCTCAATCATAGTTCAATGAAGCTTTTAAGAATTTGTTCCCCTATATCTCCACTCTTTTCGGGGTGAAATTGAGTGGCATAAAAATTGTCTTTGTGCAACGCGGCACTATATGGTAAAATATAGTCGGTTGTGGCTACAGTAGCATCATTTACAGGCACATAGTAGCTGTGGACATAATATATATATTTGCCGTTGAGGCTGGCAGGAATGAAATCCTCTTTGGTGAGTGAAATTGTGTTCCACCCCATGTGTGGAATTTTGAGGTCGCTTTGTGTTGCGTCAAATCGTTTTACGTCAACATCAAAGATGCCAAGGCAATCAACATCACCCTCCTCTGAATGTCGGCACATAAGTTGCTGACCAATGCAGATGCCCAACACTGGTTGGGTAAGACTCTTTATGACCTTATCAAGACCATGTGCACTGAGGTACTCCATCGCACTGCGAGCCTCCCCCACGCCAGGGAATATCACTTTGTCGGCACTGCGTATTTCGTCGGGGTCATCAGTTACAATTGCCTCATAACCAAGACGACGAAGCGCACATTCTACCGAGAAGTTGTTGCCAGCATTATATTTTATTATAGCAATCTTCATATTAAATAACTATGACAGAGATACAAAGGTGCAAGTTCTTTATATACGTTAGCGTTATGCTCTTGTGTACTATGTCAAAAACTTAGCTGAATACTACAGTTTTGTTGTTGTAGGTGAGAATTTTGCGTTGTATATGTTTCTCTACTGCGCGAGAGAGAACGATTTTTTCCAAGTCGCGACCTTTCTTCACCAAGTCGTTAATTGTATCTTTGTGAGTGATGCGCACGATGTCTTGCTCGATGATAGGACCAGCATCAAGCTCAGTTGTAACATAATGGCTTGTTGCACCAATGAGTTTCACCCCACGATCGTAGGCTGCATGGTAGGGTTTTGCACCCACAAATGCAGGGAGGAATGAGTGGTGAATGTTAATAATGCGATTTGGGTAACGGTTGATGAAGTTTTCGGATAGAACTTGCATGTAGCGAGCCAATACAATGAAGTCGATTTGATAACGGTCGAGGATTTCAAACTCAAGCGCTTCCATCTCCTCTTTGTTTTGACGAGTTACAGGGATTACCTCGTAAGGAATGTTGAATTGGTCGGCTACCGATTTGAGGTCGGGGTGATTGCTTATAATCACAGGGATTTCCACATCCCACTCCCCTGCCACATAGCGAGCAAGAATATCGTAGAGACAGTGCGACATCTTTGACACAAAGAGCGCCATGCGTCGTGGACGGTCGGTGAAAGTTAATCGATATGTTACGTTGTAACGGTTGGCATAGAGTGTGTCGAAATATTCTTCAATTTTGTCGGCGGGAATAACGAAGTTTTCCAAGTCCCACTCTACTCTCATATAAAATACTCCATTTTCTTTGTCAACATATTGGTCGAGGTATAGAATATTACCACCATTGGTGTTGATAAATTCTGTAATTACGGCGATGATGCCCGGTTGGTCAGGGCAATGCATGAGCAATATCGCACTATTTTGTCGTTTCTTTTCCACTATATATGTAAATGTGTTGATTGAAACGCAAAGATAAGTAAAAATAATCAATTTGCAAACAAAATGCTAATATTTGGCGCGAAAATCTAAAAGAATAGTAATTATTTTGCAAAATACCGTGCAGATTGTAATTAAAAAGTTTCTCTATGTGGAAAAATGGTTGGGTGGATGAAGCGTTGTTGTTATAATGTCAAATCCCCCGCTAATGGTGGCATTTGCGAGGGATTATAAGTTAAATATAAGTAATTTTAGTTGCCCAATTCGGAGAGGAATTTAATGCGTACGAGGCGAATGTCTTCTTCGGAATATTCGGGACCAAGTTCTTGAATGGCTTCTTTGATACCATCGCTTTCGCTTTCGCGGAAATATTCAAAGATGTCATCGAGGTGGTCTTCATCCATAACTTCGTCGATAAAGTAGTCGATGTTGATTTTGGTTCCAGAATAGACGATTGCTTCAATTTCGTCAAGAATTTCGCTATATTCAAGGCCTTTAGATGATGCGAGTTCGTCGAGAGGTATTTTGCGGTCAATACCTTGAATGATAGATATTTTCACCTTGCTCTTGTTTGCAACGCTACGCACACGGAGGTCTTCGGGACGTTCGATTTCGTTTTCGTCAACGTGAGTTTTTATGATTTTGATAAATTCAGCTCCGTAGCGTTTTGCTTTGCCAGCCCCTACCCCTGTGATGTTTTGTAGTTCTTCCATAGTGATGGGATAAGTGGTTGCCATTGCTTCAAGCGATGGATCTTGGAAGATTACATAAGGGGGTAACTCATGTTTTTTCGCGATTTTTTTGCGAAGGTCTTTGAGTATTGCGTAAAGTTCGGGGTCAACGGCACATGATGCACCACCTTTGATTGCCACTTCGTCGTTGTAATCGTTAAATTCGTTATCTTCAACGATTTTGAATGACTGTGGGTGTTGTGCAAACTCTTGACCAAGAGGAGTGATTTTTAGTAGTCCGTAGTTTTCGATGTCACGGTCGAGGTATCCTGCGATAATTGCTTGGCGAATGACTGCATTGATAAGTTTTTCATCTTCGTCTTTGGCGCAAGCGAATACGTCGAGGTCGTCGTGGCGATATGAACGCACGTTATTAGTAGTTTTGCCGCGCATTACGTTTATTACGTGGTCGGCTTTGAATTTTTCTTTTAGTGCATTTATAGTTTCAAGTACGGCGAGCAACATGTCGCGTGCTTCAACTTTCTTTTTGGGGTTGAGGCAGTTGTCGCAGTTGCCACAATAGTCACTGGGGAATTCTTCGCCAAAGTAGTGAAGAAGCGATTTGCGACGACATACTGAAGACTCAGCGTATGAGGCTGTTTCAATGAGTAATTGTTTGCCAATTTCTTGTTCAGAGATAGGTTTGCCCTGCATAAATTTTTCCATTTTTTGGAGGTCTTTATGCGAATAGAATGTGATGCACTGCCCTTCTCCACCATCGCGACCTGCACGACCAGTCTCTTGATAATATCCTTCGAGAGATTTTGGCATGTCGTAGTGGATTACGAAACGCACATCTGGTTTGTCAATGCCCATGCCGAATGCGATTGTGGCTACGATTACATCTACTTTTTCAAGGAGGAATGCATCTTGATTTTCAGAGCGTGTAGCGCTATCCATGCCTGCATGGTAGGCTAATGCTTTGATGTTGTTGACTTGAAGCATTTCGGCAAGTTCTTCTACTTTTTTGCGACTTAGACAGTAGATAATACCCGATTTACCTTCTTGGCTTTTGATATATTTGATTATATCGCGATCGGTATTTTGAGTTTTTGGACGTATCTCGTAATAGAGATTTTGACGATTGAATGATGACTTGTAAACATCGGCGTCTTGCATACCGAGGTTTTTCTGAATATCGTGTTGCACCTTGGGTGTTGCCGTTGCTGTTAATGCAATGACTGGGCGTGTGCCGATTTCGTTGATAATAGGTCGAATACGGCGATATTCAGGACGGAAATCGTGTCCCCATTCAGAGATACAGTGAGCTTCGTCAATGGCGTAGAATGATATGGGTACGGTTTTGAGAAACTCTATGTTTTCCTCTTTAGTAAGTGATTCGGGTGCTACATATAGCAATTTTGTTTTCCCTTCAATAATGTCGCTTTTGACTTGGTCGATTGCGGTTTTGTTGAGGGATGAGTTGAGAAAGTGGGCAATGTTATCGTCTTCGCTAAAATTGCGCATTGCGTCAACTTGGTTTTTCATCAATGCGATGAGTGGCGAAATAATGATTGCTGTGCCCTCCATGAGCAATGCCGGAAGTTGATAGCATAGAGATTTGCCACCACCTGTGGGCATCAACACAAAGGTGTCGCGACCTTCGAGAAGGCTTGTCATAATTGCCTCTTGGTTGCCTTTGAATTTGTCAAATCCAAAATGCATTTTTAGTGCATCATAAAGGCGATTTTTGTTGAAATTGCTCATGTGTTAAAGTTTAGTTGGTTAATTGGTTGCGCGTTGGTTGCGATTATTTGATTACTGATGTATCGAAGTTGGCTGCTTGTAGTTTTTCGACTGCATATTGTCGAGTTACCTCAAACTCTTTTATGTTGGTCGATGGAATGTCGTACATGGCGTCAATCATGATTGATTCAACGATTGAACGAAGTCCACGGGCTCCGAGTTTGAACTCAATGGCTTTATCAACGATGAGTTCAAGTGCATCGGGTGCAAATGTTAATGACACGTTGTCCATTTCAAAGAGTTTTTTATATTGACGAATAATTGCGTTTTTGGGCTCAGTGAGCACTCGTAGCAATGCGTCTCGGTCGAGTGGATCAAGATGCGTCAATATAGGTAAGCGTCCGATGATTTCGGGGATAAGACCAAATGATTTGAGGTCTTGAGGTGCGATATATTGAAGATAGTTGTCGCGTTTGACTCGTTGACGTGCAGAGTCGGTAGAGTATCCGACAACGTGGGTGTTGAGGCGTTGAGCGATTTTTTGCTCAATACCATCAAATGCTCCGCCACAAATAAATAATATATTTTTTGTGTTGACTGGAATCATTTTTTGCTCGGGGTGTTTGCGACCTCCTTGAGGTGGCACGTTTACGATTGAGCCCTCGAGGAGTTTGAGCAGACCTTGTTGTACACCTTCACCGCTTACGTCGCGAGTGATTGATGGGTTGTCGCCTTTGCGTGCGATTTTGTCAATCTCATCAATGAATACAATCCCTTTTTCGGCTTTTTCTACGTTATAGTCGGCTGCTTGAAGGAGACGGGTGAGAAGGCTTTCAATATCTTCGCCTACATAACCAGCTTCGGTCAAAACAGTAGCGTCAACGATGGTAAATGGCACGTCGAGGAGTCGAGCAATGGTTTTGGCAAGAAGTGTTTTGCCAGTACCTGTATGCCCTACGAGAATAATGTTACTTTTTTCAATATCGACATCGTCATCGGTATTTTGTGCGAGTCGTTTGTAGTGGTTATAGACGGCAACTGAGAGGTATTTTTTTGCAGCGTCTTGTCCAATTACGTATTGATCGAGGAAGTCGTTAATTTCGCGAGGACGAGGCACTTTGTTGAGGTCGGTTGCGGCTGCAGCTTTTGCTGATTCCTTGGCTTCGTTGCGATATTCTCCAAGCATTTCGTGGATTTGATCGATACACTCGGCACAAATGTAGGTCTCCCCTAATGCCGAAGGCACGAGGACTTCGCTCATATCGGATGGGCGACCACAGAAGGAACATTTTATAGAATTCTTTTTAGCCATCTATTAATGTTGTGCTTTAGTGAGTACATTATCAATCATGCCGTATTCTTTTGCTTCGGCTGCAGTCATCCAGTAGTCACGGTCAGAGTCGCGTTCGATTTTGTCAAATGCTACGCCTGAATGTTCAGAGATGATTGTATAAAGTTCTTTTTTGAGTTTTTGAATTTCGCGAGCTGTGATTTCGATGTCAGATGCTTGTCCTTGTGCACCCCCCATTGGTTGGTGAATCATTACGCGCGAGTGTTTAAGAGCAAAGCGTTTGCCTTTCTCGCCTGCAACAAGGAGCACTGCTGCCATTGATGCAGCCATGCCTGTACAAATAGTGGCAACGTCACTAGTGATATATTGCATTGTGTCGTAAATACCAAGACCTGCATAAACTGAACCACCAGGAGAGTTGATGTAAATTGATACATCACGAGTTGGGTCGGCTTGATCGAGATAAAGGAGTTGTGCTTGAATCACGTTGGCTGTGTAGTCGTTTACATCGGTGCCGAGGAAGATAATGCGGTCCATCATCAAACGAGAGAATACATCCATTTGAGCTACGTTGAGTTGACGCTCTTCGATAATTGTTGGATTGATGTAACTTGATGTGATGTTTGATGTAGTAGCCGACATGTATTGGTCTAAAGCAAGACCATTCATACCAAGGTGATTTACGGCAAATTTTCTAAAGTCGTTGTTGTTCATATTTTTTACCTTATTAATAAATAGAATTAAAGCGTGGTTTGTCAATAGCAAATCTGGCTTCTTAATTCAAAGTTACGAATAAAAAATTAATTTCAATAAAAAAAGTAATTAAAAAATGTGAGTGTAGTGGATTTTTTTTGTTGCTGAACGTGTGTAAATATAGATTGAGTGAATGTGTTGTGTGTAAAGGGTGTGTTTTTATAAAAAAAGAGTGCCTTTTGGGCACTCTTTAGATGTGTATGTAAGAAAACGATTATTGAGCGTTTTCAGCGATAGTTTTGAATTCTTCGATTGAAACTGATTTATCTTCGATTTTAGCTGATTGTTTAATAGCTTCGAAGAGTTTCATGTCGCCAGCTTCTTCGATGATGCGAGAGCGAGAGTTTTTGTCTTCGAGAATGCGTTTAGCGTAATCAGCGAGCATGTCGTCTTCAACGTTTGTCATGCCATATTGCGCGAATTGTTGACGTGCAATAGCTTTGGCGTGGTTTGTAACGTCAGCTTCTTCGATTTTTACTTCAGCTACAGCAGCGATACGTTCTTTAATGAGTTGCCATTTGAGTGATGGAATCATTTTTTCAAATTCAGCATCGATGTTTTCAGCAGTAAGACCTTCGTTGCGGCGAACTAACCACTTTTTGAGGAATTCTTGTGGAAGTTCGAAGTTGCCATATTGTTCAACGAGAGCTTTTTCGGCTTGCATGTGGAAGAGAAGTTCGCTATTGCCAGAGATTTGAGCAGAAATCATTTCTTTGATAGCGTTGAAATATTCTTCTTCGTTGTTCACTTTATCTGGTCCGAAGAGGTTTTTGTAGTATTCTTCGTTGAGTTCGGCTGGTTTTACAACGATAATTTCAGAAATAGACATTTCGAAGTTAGCTTTAGCTTCAGCAGCTTTTTCTTTATCGATGTTGAGCATAGAAGCGAGGCGTGTAACATCACCTTCGCAAGCGTTCCAAGGGTTGAAAACAACTTTATCGTTAAGTTTTTTACCGATGAATTTATCGGCTTCTTCTTTAGATTTGAGATACATAGGAGCGATGATGCCACTAACAACTTGGATAGCGTCTTCGCCTTCTTTTACAGTGCCATCTTCGTTAAGTTCCATGATTGAACCTTTAACAAGAGCTTTTTCGTCAACTTCTTCTCCAGGGACTTGGTTGCCAAAGCGTTCGCGGAAGTTAGCATCTTGCTCGTCAACCATTTCTTTTGAAACTTCGATGTTGTAGTAAGGGAGTGTTGTTCCAGCGAGGTCAACGTTGATTTCGGGAGTTAAACCGATTTCATATTCAAAGGTGTAATTGGCGTCGTCAAGGTTAATTTCTTTAACTTCAACAGGAAGTGGTTCGCCGAGGATGCCGAGTTGATTTTCGCGGATATAGTTAATAACAGCTTCGTAAACTTCTTGGTTGATGACGTCGCTTTTTACTTGTTTGCCAAAACGGCGACGAAGTTGGTCGATAGTAACGTGACCTTTACGGAACCCAGGGAGAGTGTGAGTTTTGCCAATGCGTTTGAGTTCAGCAGTTACTTTGTCTTTGTAGTCATTTTCTTCAATCGCTACGGTGATTTTACCATTAACGTTGTCGATTTTTTGAATAGATACGTTCATAATGTTTTTATAATGTTTTCGTGTTTAATTTTCAATTAACGTGCAAAGTTAATCTTTTTATTTGGGTTTAGCAAATTCTGATAGTAAAATAGAATGGCATAAATGTGTGGAGAGGGATAAAATGTTTAATGTTGAAAAAATCTTAATTTTTGCGTCTTAATATTCAATTAAATACATTATCTTTGTGGCTTAATTGAAATAATAGTATACTATCACCATAAAAACTTATTAGAAAATGGTAATTTTCTTCAAAAAAGGCGCAAGTTTAGTCTATGCCGTAGAATGTGATCACAAGTTTTCAGATGCTGAAAAGGAAAAACTTTCATGGCTATTTGATGGCGCAAAACCTCTTTCAAGTACGTCGTTGAAGGGTCGTTATGTAGGTCCTCGCAAAGAGATGATTACTCCATGGAGTACAAATGCTGTAGAAATCACTCAAAACATGGGTATTCAAGGCATCACTCGCATTGAACAATTTGAATTGTCACGTGATGAAGAGCCTAAGTTTGACAAAATGTTGCAAAGAGTGTATGAAGGCCTTAATAGCAAGACTTTCACCATCGTTAAAACTCCAGATCCAATTGTATATATCGATGATATTTCGGAATATAACAAAGCTGAAGGGCTTGCATTGAGCGAAGATGAAGAACAATATCTTCGTGATTTAAGTGCAAAATTAGGCCGACCTTTGACTGATAGTGAGGTATTTGGTTTTTCACAAGTGAACTCAGAGCACTGCCGTCATAAAATATTCAACGGGACATTTGTGATTGATGGTGAAGAAAAACCTATGTCGTTATTTAAGTTAATTAAAAAGACTTCACAAGAGAATCCAAATGGATTAGTATCGGCATATAAAGACAATGTGGCTTTTGTGAAAGGTCCAAAAGTGGATCAGTTCTACCCTATCAATCCAGATAAACCAGATTATTTTGAGGTTAAAGATTTGGATACTGTGATTTCACTTAAAGCAGAAACTCATAATTTTCCAACAACAGTTGAGCCTTTTAATGGTGCGTCAACTGGTACTGGTGGTGAAATTCGTGACCGTCTTGGTGGTGGTAAGGCAAGTTTGCCAATTGCAGGTACAGCAGTTTATATGACTTCATATCCTCGCATGAGCGAAGAGCATCGATGGGAATTGATGATGAATCCACGTGTGTGGTTGTATCAAACTCCATGCGACATTCTTATTAAAGCATCAAATGGTGCGTCGGACTTCGGTAATAAATTTGGTCAACCCCTAATTTGTGGTTCACTTCTCACTTTTGAACATGATGAAAATGGCAAACAATATGCTTATGATAAAGTAATCATGCTTGCAGGTGGTGTAGGTTTTGCTGCAAAGAAAGATGCAATTAAAGGTGAACCTAAACCAGGCGAAAAAGTTGTGGTGATGGGAGGTGATAACTATCGCATTGGTATGGGGGGTGGCGCAGTGTCATCGGTAGAAACAGGTCAATATGACAATGCTATTGAGTTGAATGCTGTGCAACGTGCTAACCCAGAAATGCAAAAACGTGTATCAAATGTGATTCGTGCTCTTGCAGAAAGTGATAGCAACCCTATTATTTCAATTCATGACCATGGCGCAGGTGGACACTTGAATGCCCTTTCAGAACTTGTTGAGGCGACTGGTGGTAAAATTAATATTGATGCTCTCCCAATTGGCGATAAAACATTGTCTTCAAAAGAAATTGTAGGCAATGAAAGTCAAGAGCGTATGGGTATGGTAGTTGAAGAAAAAGATATCGAATATATTAAACGTATTGCTGACCGTGAACGTGCCCCACTCTATGTAGTTGGAGAAACAACAGGTGATGATCGTTTTGTATTTGAACAAAAAGATGGTGTGAAACCTATCGATTTGGGAATGGCTGACATGTTTGGTAATTCTCCAAAAACTATCATGACCGATAATACAGTTAAGACTACATATAAAGATGTAGAAACTGATGAATCAAAAATTGATGAATATATTAAGAGTGTATTAAGCCTTGAAGCCGTAGCTTGTAAAGACTGGTTGACAAATAAGGTTGACCGCTCGGTAACGGGTAAGATTGCTCGTCAACAATGTCAAGGTGAAATTCAATTACCATTGAGTGACTGTGGTGTTGTTGCTCTTGACTATAAAGGTAAAGCTGGTATTGCAACTTCAATTGGCCACGCTCCTCAAGTAGCTCTTATCGACTCGGCTAAAGGTTCGGTAATGGCAATTGCTGAAGCATTGACTAATATTTCAATGGCTCCATTGGCTAAAAGTTTGAAGAGTATCTCGTTGAGTGCAAACTGGATGTGGCCATGTAAGAATGAAGGTGAAGATGCTGCATTATATCGTGCAGTAGAAGCATGTAGCGATTTCGCTTGCAAGTTGGGCATTAATATTCCAACAGGTAAAGATAGTTTGTCAATGACTCAAAAATATGGTAATGACAAAGTATATTCTCCAGGTACTGTAATTATTTCGGCAGCTGGTGAGGTAAGCGATATTCGCAAAGTAGTTTCTCCAGTACTTCAAAATAAGAAATCTACGTTATATTATATTGACTTCTCAAGCGATGATTTGAAACTTGGTGGTTCGGCTTTGGCCCAAGTGCTTAATCGTCTTGGCGCAGATGCTCCAACAGTTGCAGATACTGATAAATTTGCAGCGGCATTCAATGCTGTTCAAAAATTGGTGAGAAATCGTGCATTACTTGCTGCTCACGACGTATCGGCTGGTGGTCTTATCACCGCATTGCTTGAAATGACATTTGGTAATGTAAATGGTGGTATTGCTGTATCAACTGAAGGTTTTGCACAATTGGGTGAAACTGACTTAACAAAGATTTTGTTTGCAGAAAACCCAGCACTTGTTATTCAAGTGGCAGATGCAAAAACAGAACGAGTTGAATCAATCTTGAATGAAGCAGGTGTTAAGTTCTGCGAAATTGGTACACCTCAAGCTGAACGAGTTGTTATTGTAAACCATGATGGCGCAGAACACTTGTTTGATATTGATTATCTACGAGATGTGTGGTTTAGTTCTTCATACTTGCTTGATTCAGTTCAAAGTGGAGAAAAGTGTGCTAAAATGCGCTTTGATAACTATAAAAAACAACCAATTCGTTATCGTTTCCCTAAAGGATTTGATGGTAAACTTGAATCACGAGGAATTTCATTGCGTCGCGATAACAAGAGTGGCGTGAAAGCTGCGATTATTCGCGAAAAAGGTGTGAACGGCGACCGCGAAATGGCATATTCACTATATTTGGCTGGTTTTGATGTGAAAGATGTTCACATGACTGACTTGATGACTGGTCGTGAAACACTAGAAGATGTGAATATGATTGTATTCTGTGGAGGTTTCTCTAACTCTGACGTACTTGGTTCGGCAAAAGGTTGGGCTGGAGGCTTCCTCTGGAATGAAAATGCTAAGCGCGCACTCGATAATTTCTATGCTCGTGAAGATACATTAAGTCTTGGAATCTGTAATGGTTGTCAGTTAATGATTGAGTTAAATCTTATCAATCCAGAACATGAGCATCGCACTAAGATGGAGCATAATATTTCTCACAAGTTTGAGTCTCAATTCTTGGGTGTAACAATTCCTGAAAATAACTCAGTAATGTTTGGTTCACTTTCTGGAATGAAAACAGGTATTTGGGTAGCGCATGGTGAAGGTAAATTTAATCTTCCTGAAAAGCTTGAAAAATATAACATTGTAGCTAAATATAACTATGCAGCTTATCCAGCTAATCCAAATGGTTCACGTGCATCAGTTGCAGGTATTGCATCGGCAGATGGTCGTCACTTAGCAATGATGCCACACTTGGAACGTGCAATATTCCCATGGCAATGTGCATACTATCCTGAATCACGCAAGAAAGATGCTGTAACTCCATGGATTGATGCATTTATCAATGCTCGTCGTTGGATAGAAGAAAAGACAAAATAATAAAAAATAAAAGGGTGGAAATCTACTGAATATAGAAGGTTTCCACTCTATCATTTATAAAGAATATATTAAATGGGTGGTTTTTTTGGCGTTGCAAAACGCGAAAGATGTGTAAATGAGTTGTTCTATGGAGTTGATTATAACTCACACATGGGAACAAAACGTGCTGGTATTGCAACATGTAATAAAGGTATATTTACACGTTCAATTCACAATATTGAAAATTCATATTTCCGCACTAAGTTTGAAAAAGACTTAGATGAATTTGAAGGGAATGTGGGTATTGGTGTTATTAGTGATACTGATGCACAACCTATTATTGTAAATTGTCATTTAGGTAAATTTGCGATAGTAACGGTGGGTAGAATTAATAATATCGTAGAACTTGAAAAAGAACTTCTTGGAAAAGGTCACCACTTCTGCGAACATAGTTACGATATCATAAACCCAACAGAAATGATTGCCGCTCTAATTAGTGAGGGCGATGACTATGTGTCGGGTATTGAGAATGTATATAATCGTGTAAAAGGTTCGTGCTCAATGCTTTTATTGACCGAAAATGCGATTATTGCTGCTCGAGATAAATTGGGCCGTACCCCTATTATTATCGGGGAAAAAGAGGGCGCACATGCCGTTACTAATGAAACTTGTTCATTCCCTAATTTAGGTTATGAAATTGAGTATAATATCGGTCCTGGAGAAATTGTGGAAATTTCATCAGAGGGATTTAGACAATTACGTAAACCTAATGAAGAGATGCAAATATGTTCATTTTTATGGACATATTATGGCTATCCAACATGTGAATATGAAGGTCGCAATGTAGAGCAAATGCGCTATGATTCGGGTCTAAATATGGGTAAAGAAGATGAGACTGAGGTAGATTGTGTATGTGCTATCCCTGACTCAGGTATTGGTATGGCATTGGGATATGCACAAGGTAAGGGTGTGCCTTATCAAAGAGGTATCGTTAAATATACACCAACATGGCCTCGTAGTTTTACTCCAAGTTCGCAAGAACGTCGCGAATTAGTCGCAAAAATGAAACTTATCTCAAATAATTCAATATTAAAGGATAAGAAGGTTATCTTCTGCGATGATTCAATTGTTAGAGGTACTCAATTGCGCGATAATGTTCAAGATATGTTTGACTGTGGAGCAAAAGAGGTGCATATTCGCATTAGTTGTCCGCCATTGATTTATCCATGTAAATTTTTGAATTTTACATCTTCAAAAAGTGATATGGAGTTGATAACTCGTCAAGTAATTGCAAAGTTAGAAGGTGGTGATGCCAATAAAAATCTTGATGAATATGCTAAAACAAATTCACCTAAGTATAATGCAATGGTTGAGGAGATACGCAAACGATTGAAATTGACATCACTTAAGTATAGTTCAATTGAAAATGTTGTTGAATCAATAGGTTTGCCAAAATGCAAAGTTTGTACTCATTGCTTTGATGGGTCGAGCTTTGAATAATTGATATTTATTGTTTTGAGAAATAAATTCAAGTTGCTAACTTTGCTATCTTGAATGCGATATAAGAAATTTATTTATAATTAACTAATATAGTATTAATATGAGTTTAAACATCATTGTACTCGCAAAGCAGGTGCCCGACACCAGAAACGTGGGTAAAGATGCAATGAAAGAAGATGGTACTATTAATCGTGCTGCATTGCCAGCCATCTTCAATCCCGAGGACTTAAATGCTTTAGAGCAAGCGCTCAGATTAAAAGACGCAAATCCAGGGTCGAAAGTTACATTGTTGACCATGGGATTACCTCGTGCATCAGAAATTATTCGTGAAGCTATTTATCGTGGAGCTGATACAGGTATCGTATTGACTGACCGTGTGCTTGGTGGTGCAGATACATTGGCAACATCTTATTCATTAGCACAAGCAGTAAAGAAATTTGGTAATTATGACATTATTTTAGGCGGTCGTCAGGCAATCGATGGCGATACGGCTCAAGTTGGTCCTCAAATTGCTGAAAAATTAGGTCTCCCACAAGTAACTTATGCTGAAGAAATAGTTGAATTGAAGGATGGATATGTAGTAGTAAAACGCAGATTGGAAGCTGGTGTTGAAACAGTGAAAGCTCCCCTACCATGTGTTGTTACTGTAAATGGTTCTGCACCTGAATGTCGTCCACGCAATGCTCAACGCATCATGCAGTATAAATATGCGGTTTCGCCAAGTGAAAAAGAAAAATTAAGTGACGACAAGAAGGCTTTAGTAGAGTCTCGTCCTTATCTTGCTCTTCAAGAATGGAGTGCTGCGTATGTTGAAGCTGATTTGGAACAAGTTGGTTTAGCTGGTTCTCCAACAAAAGTAAAAGCTATTGAAAATGTAGTGTTTACGGCAAAAGAGAGCCGTTGTCTTGAAAATAATGATGAGCAATTAGAAGAACTTATCAAGGAACTTATTGCAAATCATACAATTGGTTAATTCTAAAAACATCAGAAAATTATGTCAGAAAAAAATAACTTAATAGTATATTGTGAGTTTGATGACGGCAAAATCGCCGATGTGAGCTTAGAATTGTTGACCAAAGGTAAAGTTCTTGCTACAAAACTCGGAGTTAAATTAGAAGCATTAGTTGTGGGAGATAAACTTGATGGAGTTGAATCACAAGTGTTCCCATATGGTGTTGATACAGTATATAAAGTGGCAGATGCTCGTTTATATCCATATACATCAAATCCTCATGCATCGGTGTTGATTAACTTGTTTAAGGAAATCGAACCTCAAATCTGCTTAATGGGTGCAACATGTATTGGTCGCGACTTAGGTCCACGTGTGTCTTCAGCACTTCATAGTGGTCTTACAGCTGACTGTACTTCTCTTGAAATTGGTGACCATAAAGATCCTAAAACAGGAAAAGAGTATGAAAACCTCTTATACCAAATTCGTCCTGCATTTGGTGGTAATATTGTTGCTACAATTGTAAACCCTGATTGTCGTCCTCAAATGGCTACAGTGCGTGAAGGTGTGATGAAGAAAGAGGTGTTTGATGCAAACTACAAAGGTGAAGTGGTAAATCTTGATGCTAATAAATATGTATCAGATGCAGACTTTATTGTTGAAATTATCGACCGTCACATTGAAAAATCAAAAGTTAATATTAAGAACTCTCCTATTATCGTGGCTGGTGGTTATGGTGTAGGTAGCAAAGAGAACTTTGATATGTTGTTTGATTTGGCAAATGTACTTGGTGGTGAAGTTGGTGCATCACGTGCGGCTGTTGACGCAGGTTTCGTATCAGAACATGAACGTCAAATTGGTCAAACTGGTGTAACAGTTCGTCCTAAACTTTATATCGCTTGTGGTATTTCAGGTCAAATCCAACACATCGCAGGTATGCAAGAAAGTTCTATCGTGATATCTATTAACAATGACCCAAATGCACCTATCAACACAATTGCTGACTATGTGATTACTGGTAACGTTGAGGATATCGTGCCAAAACTTATTAAGTATTATAAGAAAAACTCTAAGTAAAGACTGTTATGGCTAATTTTTATACAGATAATCCCGATTTGAAGCATCACCTTTCACATCCCTTGATGCAAAAAATCGTTGAATTAAAAGAACGTAATTATACTGAAGCAGAAAAGTTTGACTATGCTCCTCTTGATTTTGAGGACGCAATGGATAACTATGATAAAGTCCTCGAAATTGTAGGTGATATTTGTGGAAATATCATTGCAGAGAATGCAGAAGGTGTAGATCACCAAGGACCAAGAGTAGAAAATGGTCGTGTGATTTATGCTGACGGTACAAAAGAAAACCTTGAAGCTTGTCGTAAGGCTGGTTTGATGGGTATGGCAATGCCACGTCGTTTTGGCGGTTTGAACTTCCCAATTACTCCTTACATCATGGCTGCTGATATTGTAAGCCGTGCTGATGCTGGATTTGAAAACCTTTGGGGATTGCAAGATTGTGCCGAAACATTATATGAATTTGGTGATGAAGACCAAAAACAACGTTTCTTGACTCGCGTGTGTGCTGGTGAAACAATGTCAATGGACTTGACCGAACCAGATGCTGGTTCTGACCTTCAATCTGTAATGCTTAAAGCAACTCCTCAAGAAGATGGTACATGGTTGCTCAATGGCGTAAAACGATTCATCACTAATGGAGATAGCGATATTCACTTGGTGCTTGCTCGTTCAGAAGAAGGTACAAAAGATGGTCGTGGACTTTCTATGTTTATCTATGATAAACGTCAAGGTGGCGTAAATGTGCGTCGCATTGAAAATAAAATGGGTATCAAAGGTTCTCCTACATGTGAGTTGACATATAAAAATGCAAAGGCTGAACTTTGTGGTTCTCGTCGTCTTGGCCTTATTAAGTATGTAATGGCATTGATGAATGGTGCTCGTCTTGGTATCGCTGCTCAATCGGTAGGTATCAGCGAAATCTGTTATCGTGAAGCTCTTGCATATGCAAAAGATCGTCGTCAATTTGGAAAAGCTATTATTGAGTTCCCCGCAGTTCAAGAACTTATCGCTGTGATTAAAGCTAAACTTGATGCTTCTCGTTCATTGTTGTATGAAACTTCACGTTTTGTTGACGTATACAAAGTTTATGAGGATATTGCAAAAGAGCGCTCATTGACACCTGAAGAACGTCAAGAAATGAAACTTTATAGCAAACTTGCTGATGCATGTACTCCAATGGTAAAAGGTATGTCAAGTGAGTATTGTAACCAAAATGCATACGATTGTATTCAGGTGCATGGTGGTTCGGGCTTCATGAAAGACTATGCTTGTGAACGAGTGTATCGTGATGCTCGTATTACTTCAATTTATGAAGGTACTACTCAATTGCAAGTTGTAGCAGCTATTCGCCATGTCACAACTGGTACATATTTGTCATTGATTAATGGTTATAATGCTCAAGAAGTGTCTTCAGCTCTTCAACCATTGAAAGATAATCTTGTTGCAATGACTACAAAATATGCGGCTGCAGTAGAAAAAGTTCTTTCAGTTAAGGATAATCAAGCATATACAGATTTCTTGTCACGTCGCCTTGTGGAAATGGCAGGTAATATTATGATGGGTTATCTCTTGTTGTTGGATGCTAACAAAAATGAATCGTTTGTAGCGTCGGCAAATGTTTATAATAAAATGGCTCAAGCTGAAGTGTCTAAACATGCTGACTTTATTGCAAACTTTACTCCTGAACAATTGAGCTTTTATAATGCATAATTGATATAAAGGATATAAATTTTAGAGAAAGCAATCGATTAACGTCGGTTGCTTTCGTTTTTTTATATAACTTTGTAGTTGAATGAAAACAATACTTTTTGATAATATCATTTATTCTCTTCAGCATGTAGGTGGCATTTCCTCGCAGTGGGCAATGTTGCAGAATGGTTTGTTACATAATAGCGAGGTGAATTTGCTATTTCTTGAGCGTAAAGATACTGTGAATAATTTGTATAGAAAAAGTATTGATGTGCCATGTGAAAAAATTGTTGAGTCAGTCTGTAAATATCCATTGATAATTGATAGATATAGGAATGTGGATGTGCAAGTTGTTAGACCACAAGTCTTTCACTCGTCATATTATAGAAGTATTGATGACGAAGATGTAAAAAGTGTTGTTACTGTTCACGATTTTACATACGAACACTATATGACAGGATTGCGAAGATATGTGCATTGTAAGCAAAAATATAATGCAATAAATAAGGCTGATGCTGTTGTGTGTGTGTCGGAAAATACGAAAAGGGATTTGTTGTATTATTTGCCAGAAACTAATAAGAATAAAGTAAGAGTAATACATAATGGCGTATCGGATGATTTCCACAAAATAGAAGGCGCATTGCGTGGAGATAGATTGGTGTATGTGGGAAGCCGAGCTAAGTATAAAAACTTTGAATTTGTAGTTGAAGTATTATCAGAAACATCGTATCATTTAGATATATGTGGGGCTCCACTATCCAGTCGAGAACAGAGATACCTAAATAGAAAATTAGGGAAAGACAGATATAAGGTGTATTCAAATTTGAATAACAAAGGATTAAATGAATTATATAACAACGCAAGATGTTTGATATATCCGTCAAGTTATGAGGGATTTGGCTTGCCAATTATTGAGGCACAAAGAGCAGGTTGTCCAGTTATAGCATTAAATAAATCATCAATTCCTGAGGTTATTGGAGAAACACCATTATTGCTCAAAAGTTTGAATCGTAACGAATTATTATTAGCCTTGGAAATGATAGAGTCCCCTACTCTTTTTGAAAACGTGTCAAAAATGGGTTTGGAAAATGCAAAAAAATACACAAGCCAGTCAATGATAAATGGCTATCGAAATATATATAGTGAGCTATTAGAGTAAATCATAGATGATCAAATAATAATATCGTGAAGAGAATTTTTAATTTTGTTATTTTAGTTGTCTTTGTTTTGGCATTAGTATCATGTGCGACAAAGAAGTGGACGAATGTTAGCGGGAGCATCAATCTTGAAACTATCATGCAAGAACGGTTTCAAAAACTTTATCCAAGCTATAAATCAGGCGAAATTGTTGTTTCTAAAATTGAGGAACGTATTGATGAGAATGGCAAAACACAATATCGCATAACATATACTGATAAATCGGATGATAATGAAGATTGGGATACGTTCATGTGGCAAACAATATTTATGCCAATATTAAATGACTAATCATTTGTTCATTATTGGGATTTAGTATATTGGAAAAGTAAGATTAAAGAGTTATTTATATCTAACATAAACTTAATGTGTGAAATAAGATATTCAAAACCTGCATTCAAAATCCTACATTCAAAATGCATAAATACTTGGTAGAATGAAAAAAAAATTGTAACTTTGCACCGCTTTTTAGCATCCCGTGTGATGGGAAATTAAGGAGCAACTTAATTTTTAGTAACACATTAAATTTAATTAAAAAATGAAAGTATTTCAATTAGAGGCAACTCCTCGTACAGACCTCGGTAAAAAAGCTGCAAAAGCTCTCCGCGGTTCACAAAACATTCCTGCAGTTCTTAATGGTGGTGAATTGGTAGACCTTCCATACGCAGGTACTCTTAAAGCTGGTGAAAAAGTAGTAGAAATTGGTAATGGTAAAGGTCTTATTACAACTGATATCGTTGTGTCAAATGAGGCTGTACGCAAACTTATCTATACTCCAGAAATCTTCGCAGTAGAACTTTCTTTGAATGGCGAAAAGAAGATGGCTGTTTTGAAAGATATCCAATTCCACCCAGTAAAAGATACTATTCTTCACATGGACTTCCTTGAAGTAAATGACAAGAAACCAGTTGTTATCGAAGTTCCTGTTAAACTTGAAGGTCACGCAGAAGGTGTTAAAGCCGGTGGTAAGTTGACTCTTACAATGAAGAAACTCAAAGTTAAAGCTATTTACACTGCAGTTCCTGAACGTCTTGTTATCAATGTAGAAAACCTTGGTCTTGGTAAATCACTCCAAGTTGGTGAACTTAACTTCGAAGGTCTCGAATTGGTTAACGCTAAGAACGCTGTAGTTTGTGCTGTTCAACTTACTCGTGCTGCTCGTGGTGCTGCTGCCGCTGCTGCCGCTGCGAAGAAGAAATAATTGAACGATTAAGCTTCTCCTATGAAGTATTTAATAGTGGGTCTTGGCAATATTGGAGATGAATATCGCAATACCCGCCACAACATAGGGTTTAAAATATTGGATGCCTTTGCCGAGGCGTCCAATATTTCTTTTTCAACTGAGCGATATGGCGATATAGCAAGAGTTAGAGTGAAAAATAAGCAGTTAATTTTGCTCAAGCCTTCAACCTATATGAACCTTAGTGGTAATGCAGTGCGTTATTGGAAGGACAAAGAGAATATTGCAGTAGATCATATTCTCGTATTGGTTGATGATATAGCTATACCTTTTGGCGCTATCAGATTAAAAGGTCGTGGTAGTGATGCTGGTCATAACGGGTTGAAAAATATTGCACAAATGCTTGGAACAGATGCTTATCCACGATTGAGATTTGGAATAGGTAATGATTTCCCTAGAGGATGTCAAGTGGATTATGTATTGGGTAATTTTACACTAGATGAGCGTCAAAAATTGCCAACACGAATAGATGTTGCAATTGATGCAATGAAGACATTCTGTTTAGCTGGGTTAAATAATGCAATGAATACTTATAATAATAAGTAGATTATGGCAAAGTCAGAGGTGCGCATAGATAAATGG
>JAFOYQ010000130.1 GCA_017424575.1 Muribaculaceae bacterium | reverse complement strand
GATTGAAAGGATTAGCGACTAATTATTTCAAACAGAGAAATTATGATAGTGCATTAATAGTATTTAACCAATGCCTTAAACGCGCCGAAGAGATTGGTCACACAAAACTAATTACTTCCATTAAACAAGAACTGGCTGAAGTGTATATTTTTAAAAAGGAGTATCAAAAGGCTTTAAGCATCATAAATTCAGTAAAACATCAATTCTACCGAGAAGATTCGGCATCTACTGTGAATACTTTGGCTCATCTTTATTATAGGCTCGGTGAGTATGATTCAACCATTTATTATAGCGATAAACTCATCAAATGTAAAAACCCCCGTTCTCGACGAAATGGATATAACATTTTAGCAAATTTATATCTAAATAATAACGAAGTTGAGAAAGCGGTTAATCCTATAATAGAGTCTCAATTACTAAATGACACTATTATAAATCTCGAAACCCCTCACGAAATACGTAAGCTTTCTTCAATTTACAACTATCAAATACGCGAAAGAGAGAATAATAAACTGAAGAAAGAGGTTCAAAAAAATAGATACAAAATATATGCGTTGTGTAGTTCAATAATTATTGTTATCGTTACTGCTTTGATTGTAATAGTTTTTATACGCAAGAGAAAACGCATTATTAAACTAAAACTTCAAAATGTAGAAATGTTACTAAAACAAAGTTCCGATTTTAGTGAAAGTACTATTGCAAAAAATAAAGAAAAAATCTCTCTATTAGAGAAGCAGATTGAGTCTATCAATTCTGATAATACCTCTCTTATCCAAGAGCTTGAACAGCAAAAGAAATTGCTTGAACTCAACAATGAGAAAGCCAATATCTTCAAAATTCAAAAAGATAATGCCATTATTGCATTCAACAATGATGCATTTATCATTGAACTACATAATCGTCTAAAAAACTATCCTGAAAGTAAAAACATCATTTCTGAAAAAGAATGGGGAATTATTACTAAAAAAATAACTCAACTATTTCCATCATTTATAAATACATTAAATGAGTTACCTTTCAAATTTAGCACTTATGAATTTAGAATTTCTATATTAATAAAAACCAAATTTACCCCAAAAGAGATTGCTCGTTTAACTAATCACACTGATGCGTCAGTATCAATGACTCGCGCAAGACTCCACAAGAAGTTAACAAATACCAATAGTCATGCCTCTGACTGGGATAAATTCATAAATAGTCTATAATTTGCAATTTACTATATATCAACAAATTACCCACCTAAAATTCTATAACCAAAAAAATGTTAAGTTTTTGTTAAGTCAATTTTGATACTTTTTCTTTGTTTTCTTCATTCCTTTGCAATAGTATTTTCAATTAATAAATATTTACTATTATGAACGCAAGATTATTTTCAACATTAATAATAACATTAGCGTGCATCACTTTCACAAGTTGTGAAGATGATCCTACTAACGAATTAAAAACTATCACACTATCACGAAGCGAAACCAATGTTGCAAAACAAAACTGCGACTTTGCTTGGAATATGTTTGACCATGTAACTAAAACATCGGGCAATGCAATCGTATCGCCATTAAGTGCTACCTATGCTATGTGTATGACCGCAAATGGAGCAAAAGGAGCCACTCGCGATGAGATATATAAAGCACTGGGATTTGATGATTTCAGCGATGAAGATGTAAACAATTATTTACACAAACTCACTACTCAACTCTCCTCTCTCGACTCGAAAACCACTCTATACATAGCTAACTCACTATGGCACAACAGTTCATATCAAATCCATAACGAATATATCACAAGCACTAAAACATATTATGATGCCGATGTAATGCCATTAGACATCTATAACGCCGCAACACAAGTTAACGATTGGTGTTCGACCAAAACAAATGGACTTATCAACGACCTATTAAAGTCCAATCAAGTCGATAAATTTACCGCCTCTATATTAGTTAATGCGATGTATTTCGATGGTCAATGGAAGAACAGATTCAACAAAAAAGACACTTATAAATCAAAATTTTATTGCGCTGACAATTCTACTCCAACTGTTGAATACATGTCAGGGAAACAAAATTTTAAATATTTCAACACTTTAACATTTTCAATGGCCAGTCTTGACTTTGGTAACGGAGCATTTGCCATTAGATTTATTCTCCCCAATAAAAACTACACCTCCAATGGCAACTACTATACTTTTGGCGACTGCATAAACGAAATCAAAACAATAGGTTGGAATGAAATCATTAAGAACGGATGCATCGAAGATGTCACAATAAATATTCCCAAATTCTCTTTAGAAAACCACCTCGACATGAAACCCATATACCAAGAAATGGGCATAATATCTGCTTTTAACAGCTCAGCCGATTTTTCAAATATGTCAACGAGTGCCCCCCTTTTTATAACATCAGCTTCTCAATCTAACTATTTCGAAATAGATGAAGATGGTGCTACTGCAGCTTCTGCTTCAAGCCATGTAACTGGCGAATATTATGCTACAGGTCCGTTCACCCTCAATCGCCCATTTATTTTTGCATTAACCGAACGAAGCACTGGTGCAATACTATTTATCGGCAAAGTTGAAAAGTTGTAATCTTTATTTTGGGGAATTTTATTCCTAAAATAATATAAAGATAGGATATTATCCCTTCAAGAAACAATAAAAATTAGCGATTAATTAAACAACACGAAGGTGTGTCAAAATTTGATGCACCTTCGTAGTTGTTTACCCCTCAGTCGCAAGCGACAGCTCCCCTAAGGGCAGGGGAGCAATGCATTATATCTCACCGTATATGAGGGATTGGTTATTTCAATTGGGCGATGATTTGTGGATCGCCTACGAGCCACACGATATCTTGTGGTTGGAACACTACTTCGCCATTGGGTTTGAGGAACTCTTCGCCACGCTGTATTGCTACTACCAATGATGTGTATTTGCTACGAAGACTTGCCGATGCCGAGGTGTGGCCCAACAATGGTGATGAGTCACTGAGTTGCACATTGGTAAGTTTGAAGTTAGAAGCGTTTACCGAAGAATTAATAGGTTCTCGTTCGGCTTCAACCACAGGTAGGAGCGCTTGAATTTGCTCGTCATTACCTATCACGCCGAGCACATCGCCTGGGAATACACGATTGTTGCCGCCAGGGATAGGGATTGAGATTGCTCCACGTTGAATGCTCACGAGGTTTACTCCATAACGTTTGCGAATGTTGGAATCGGCCAATCGTTCCCCTACAAATTCACAACCTGTACCCACTGTCATAAATGCCATGTGAAGGTCGCTCACGAGATTGTTGTTCTTTCCACTTCGACGCAATTCTCGTTCATTAAGGTTGTCGAGAAATTTTGACTCAAGGTTATTTAATCGATTACCGATGCGTTTAGAGAATAACACCACAAGCATAATGAAAATGGCAAGTCCAAAACATAGACCTATGGCAATGTTGAATATCGATGAGAGAGTATAGACCACGAAGGCTGCAGCCAGTGCAAAACGGAACAATGACATAACAATTAATGGCACGTCAAATCGAGCGTTGGCCTCTTTGAGGCGTTGGCGTTCGACCTTCTTTGACACAGGCACTGATAACGCCAATAGGAATGGCGACATTATCACCAATGTGATTACACACCCTGCAAGTTTGTACCACGATGGGATAACATTTTGAAGCCATGGTAAAAGGAATTGTGCCGATACAACTTCGATTGCTATCAACACGATAGAGTAAAGCAACACTCGCCACAAGTAGCGACGCAATAGCGATGACCATAGAGAGGTGTTTTCGCTTTCGACCGATGCTTGTGTAGTGTATCGGTCGATAAGGAAATGTAATTTCTTGGGGAGAAGGCGTTCTACAATATTATATGCAGGTTCAGCCATTTTAATAAAGTAGGGTGTGGTGAATGTTGTAATTACCGACACAGCCACTACAATAGGGTATATTGTGGGGTCAAGCACTCCGAGCGACATACCGAGCGATGCGATAATAAATGCAAATTCCCCGATTTGAGTCAACGAGAAACCCGATTGCATCGCCACTTTGAGGGTTTGACCAGTTACGAGCATGCCAAATGTGCCGAATAGTATCATACCCACAATTACTACACATGAGAGAATAAGGATTGGCGACCAATAGTCGAAAATCACTTGTGGTTGCACCATCATACCCACCGATATAAAGAATACTGCTCCAAAAAGGTCTTTCACTGGAGCTACAACGTGTTCAATACGCTCAGCATAACTTGTCCCTGCGAGGATTGAACCCATTACGAATGCACCAAGTGCTAATGAGAATCCACAATAGACCGAGAACACAGCCATTCCCAAGCATAGTCCCATTGCCACGATGAGCAATGTTTCACTATTGAGGAAACGGCGTGCGGCATTAAAGGCCGATGGAAGGACGAATACACCCACCAAAAACCAAATAATGAGGAAAAATGCAAGTTTTCCCACACTATAAAGCATTTCAACACCTTCAACGCTATTATTTACAGCGATTGATGATAGAATCACCATCATCAACACGGCAAAAAGGTCTTCGACAATAAGCACAGCAAATACCATTGATGCAAATTTCTTTTGACGAAGATTCATATCGGTAAACGCCTTAATGATGATAGTGGTTGACGACATTGACAGCATACCACCAAGGAATAGGCTATTGATATTAGAGAATCCGAGCAGATGCCCTATCGCAAAACCACCTGTCATCATTCCTAACACTATTATCAGTGCAGTAACGACAGCCGACCCACCCACATTGACAAGTTTCTTAAAACTAAACTCCAATCCGAGTGAGAACAACAACACTACAATACCTATCTGCGCCCAAAACTCAATATTCTCCTCGGTGTTGACCGATGGAAGATATTCAAAGTGAGGACTTGCCAAAAATCCAGCAACGATGTAGCCCAACACTACTGGTTGTTTAATCCATTTGAATACAATAGTTACAACTGCGCCAAGAATCAGGATAAACGCGAGGTCGGTAATGAGTGATGTAATCATATTCTTAATGAGTATTTTTATATAAAGTTTTTATAGATTTACATGATTGCCCAAAGAGATTGACTTTGTGGGATTAAGAGTGCGAATGTCGGCAAAAAGAGCTACATTATCGGTGTGTTCTTTCATCAATACCACAAAATTTATATGTGTAACCTCTTCGGCATAATTATGTTCAACATATACACTGCTTAGGTGTACTTTATGCTTAGCAAAAAGTGTGCGATAGGCTTCAATATTCTCAACCACGCACCCCACTTTAACACGAATGATGCGTGAATCAGATCCCATGCCTATGCGATGCTCAAATCGCTCAAGAGGCATAAGAATTACAAGAATTAAAACAGTAGCTAATATTGATATGGTATATAGCCCTACCCCAACAGCCAATCCGATTGTAGCCACCATCCATATACCAGCAGCCGTAGTCAATCCTTTGACCGAACCTTTCATTTGGATAATAGCACCAGCACCAAGGAAACCGATACCTGTTACTACTTGAGCGGCAATACGTCCAGGGTCGCCATTTTTAAGTCCAAAATAGAGTTGAGGCACGTAGATAGAGATAATCATTGCCAACGTTGCGCCCATTGCTATCAATGCAAAGGTGCGAATTCCAGCCGATTGCCCTTTACGTTTGCGTTCAAGGCCTACAATACTTCCAAGCACAAAACTAAGACACAACTTGAATATCGACGAAACGGTATTGACCTCAACAGCATTTATTGAAGTAACAAAATCGCTCCATAGTTGTTGTGCCATGCATGTCATGTTAGTGATTTCCTTATTTTTCTATGTTGAAACGGCGTGAAACCAAACGATAACCATCGGTAAACAACTCTACGAGATATTCGCCACGGTTGAGAGCTGTGTTAACGTCCCAATAGATTGTAACGCCACTGATTTCTTCGCCACCGTATTCGATTTGCTTGCGTGCTGTGCAAGCCACATTTGCGCCTTCAAATGAGAATGTGCCAGCATTGCCCAACAAGTTGCCCTCGGGCGATGTAATTCTCAAATACAAGTTTTTAACACCAACAGGAGTTGAATTGTTTTGAGGGATTGTAAATGTCACCATCAACTGTTTTGCCTTAGCAATTTTTTTCTCTTTCTTGCCATTCTTTTTCAATGGAGTGAAAGTCAAGCCAGTTACATTGAGTTTTTCGGCAAGCACCATGCGTTCTTCAAGCACTTTCTTTTGTTGCGACACCTCGCCCATTTCGGTTGTTAACTTGGTGTTTTTAGATTTTATTTCAGCGTTTTCAGCCTTAAGACCGGCATTTTCCTTACTCAACGAGTCGATTTGAGCAACATAGTGACGCAAAATACCTTTGAGAGTTTCGATTTCGGATTGTAACTCTTTGATGCGTTTTTTGTTTTTGTTTTTCTCATCTTTGAGTTCTTTACGAAGTTCTTCGATACGCTCTTTAGCCTTGTTATATTCTTCGGTGATAGAATCGTTGATAACGATTTTCAACGATTGATTTTCGATTGCTTGGAATTGGTCATCGAGCGCTTGGAACTCGTTATTGAGTTGAATTTGCTCATTTTCAAGCACAAGTTGCTCATTTGCTGCTTGCAATTCAAGGTTCATCGCTTCTGCCTCTCTCATGCGCGCATTTTGTGAAAAGAATAGCCACAAAAAGAGTATAATCAATAATGCCACTACAATAGCAATCACTCGATACATCATCGCTGTTTTAGGATTATTGATATCCTTATTCTCCTCAATATTTGAATTGTTTACACTATTAATAGTCTTGTTTTCTTCGATATTGGGATTGGTAATTTCTTTATTTTCTTCCATGTTGTAAATATTATATGTTTCAAACTACAAAATTAAACAGACTTTTTGTTTTCTACAATTCAATATGCTCATTAAAAACACTATTCACGTCTAAAAGACGCCGTTTTTTAGTTAATTTTTTCTAATATCATTATTCAATACTATAAATACTATACCTTTGTGACTTTATTTGAAATCATAACGCATTTACACCTATTTTTAGATTCATGTATAAACCACTCTCTCGAGCGCTCACTATAGCATCATTATGCTTTGCGTTCAACGCATCAGCAGCCAACTCTTATGGCCTACCTGAGAATTGTCAAGACGGAACAATTTTACACTGTTTTGACTGGTCGTTTAACCAAATCAAAGAGGAACTCCCCAACATTGCAGCGGCAGGATTTACTTCAGTGCAAACCTCTCCCAGTCAAGGTAATGCAGGGAATAATGCCACTTGGTATTTTGCATATCAACCTTATGATTTCACGTTTGCCGAAGGTGGTCTTGGCTCAAAACAAGACTTGAAAAACCTTTGTACCGAAGCAGAAAAATATGGCATCAAGGTTATTGTCGATGTAGTATCAAATCACCTCAACGGCTCAATGAACTATGTTAATCCAAAATGGCACGACAACCAATATTGGCATACTCATGGTAGCAACATTGACTATAATAATCGTTGGCAAGTTACACATGGCGACATCGGTATGCGCGACCTCAACTCTGAACATGCAACTGTATATAACGCTGTTCGTGCCTATGTTGATGAATTGAAATCGTATGGTGTAGATGGTATCCGTTGGGATGCAGCAAAACATATCGGTCTTCCATCAGAAGGTTGTGATTTTTGGAGTGCAGTAACAAAAGATTCAGGCATGTGGCACTATGGCGAAATCCTCATTGGTCCAACTGATGGTGGTGGCAATGATCACCTCATGAAAGAATACACCAACTACATTTCGGTTACCGACAACACTTATGGTAGAGACATGCGCTACGCTATTCAAGGTGGCAATGGCTACAGCAGCCCTGGCAACTGGGCCAACCGTGGTGTAGCAACCAATAAGATTGTTTATTGGCCTGAAAGTCACGATACTTATGCCAACGATGGCAAATATGGCGAAGACTCTCGCACAGCAAATGTTAATCAAATCAACCGCACTTATGCCCTATTAGCATCGCGTGCATCATCAACAGCATTATATTTCTCACGCCCCACATCAACAAGTGCTAATAGCATTCGTTTAGGTCAAAAAGGTGGTTTAGATTTCAAAAACACTGAAGTGGCTGCCGTAAATCATTTCCACAACGCCATGATAGGGCAAAAAGACTATTATGTGAGTGAAAACGGGACTATGGCAGTGTGTCGCGAGAAAGGTGTGGTTGTGGTAAAAGCATCGGGAAGCGGCAATGTATCGATTTCAAATGGTGGTGGCATTGTAGCACCTGGCACATATAAAGACCAAATCACAGGTAATACATGGACTGTTACTGCATCAAAAATCACTGGCACAGTAGGTTCGACTGGCATAGCAGTTGTTTATAATGCCGACGGCATTACACCCGATATCCCAGAGGATAACCCTGGCGATAATACCGAATCACAATACACTGCATATTTCGACAACAAAGATAGCAATTGGGAGAATGTATATGCTTATGCATGGGACAATAGCAATACCAGCAACCAATTCCTTGGCACTTGGCCTGGTTCTCAAATCAGCAAGGATAGCGAATCGGGATACTACAAAGTAACCGCAAGCATTCAAGCAACTACACCGATGATTATTTTCAACGATGGTAGTGGTAATCAAACATCCGACTTTTCATGGGTGAATAATGGTATCTATACAACTTCGGGCTACACTGGCAAAACATACGACGGCACTAACCAAGGTGGCAACAACGATGAAGGTAACGACGAAGAAAACACTGAAAACAAATGGATTTTCTACTATAACGACACCAACTGGGGCAACTCAACAGTGTATGCTTATGTATGGGATGCTGGCAATGGGGATAAAACATACTTAGGAGAATGGCCTGGCTCAAAAATGGAGATAAACGATAAGGGAATGTGGGAAATCTCATTTACAACAACCGATAATATCATTACTCCTATGGTAATCTTCAACAACGGACAAGGCGGAGATTCTAACCAAACAAAGGACCTCGAATTGAAAAATAATGGCATATATAATTTCAATGGATACCATTCGGCAGGAATAAATAGCATTGCCGAGAACTCTTTTATATCAATAAGTGTTTATAATGGCGAGATAGTTATTAAGGCCGATAAAGATGGAGTAATCTCTATTATCAGTGCCGATGGCCGTTCAAGAAATGTGAGCATCAGCAGTGGAGTGAATTACATCAACAACATGCCTCGTGGGTTCTATATCATAAAGGGTGATGGAAACTTAACCAAAAAAGTGTTGCTTTAGTAACTATCACAAATAGAGAGAAATAGCATTAACACTACAAATATCTACTGAAATTTGTAAAAAATAATTGTAAAAAAATTACTGATTTATATAAAAAACCACTACTTTTGTAGGTGTAAAACATTCTAATTCGTATAATATCTAAATTAATTTATTATGGCTTACGTAATTACTGACAACTGTGTTGCTTGTGGTACTTGTATTTCTGCATGTCCAGTAGAAGCAATCTCTGAAGGCGATATCTATGTTATCGACGCTGATACTTGTATCGACTGTGGTACTTGTGCTGATAACTGTCCTAGCGAAGCTATCGTTCCAGGCGAATAATCTACACAGTAGAGAAATTATAACAAAGATGCGACTCAACGAGCTCGCATCTTTGTTGTTTTTAGCCCATTACACCCCAAAGGTTGTGTATTTCAATAAATTAGCGTAACTTTGCACTCCACAATACAGAATAATGACTCTTATATATGCGTAAATTTAGTTTTTTAATT
>JAFOYQ010000018.1 GCA_017424575.1 Muribaculaceae bacterium | reverse complement strand
GCGGAAAAGTTGATATCCTGCTTTTGATTCAGCATTTGGTTCATTGCCGAAGACGATAGGGTACTCGTTTATGAAATATCCTTGACCTGAAGAAAGTCCATAAGCCCAGTCATAGTCCCATGCTGGTCCCATGTGATATTTGCCACCTTTGGTTTTGTACATGAACAAACTTTTTGGGTGGTGAATTTCGTAGTTACCTACCATATTATTCACAATCATGATATCGGCAAGCGACTTGAGGTCGAGCATATCGGCATAGTTGCTTGTCAAGATTGAGTCTTTAGATAAAAGATGCTCAAGTGTTTCAAAGTCATTTTTCCAATAGTCAAATGTCTCTTGAGTCATATCTGGGTCTTTTACCATTACTGGTAAGTTGTAAACAGGCGACATGAATTTCCACTCTTCGTCGTAGTTCTTGTCTATTTCAAATAGGATGCTATTATCTTCATCGATGTCTACGCTCGAACTGCGAATGCCAATTGCTTCGGTCAACATATATGATCCGCGATATTTGCCGTTGAGAGTAACTTCTACCGGTACTGCACTATTTACAAACTCCATACCCAACAAGTCGGCCATCTTAAATGCGATAGGGTTACTCATCAATGTAGGGTCGATGTAGTGTGCAATAAGGACATAGTTTTTAGATGCTTCCATGCCACAAAGTGCAACCTTTTCGCTGAATTTAAGACGATAAGGGCGTTTGTCGTAATACCATGTAGAGTTGCCACGACCTTTGATTGAGATTTCGCCAGCAATTTTATATTCGGCATCTTTTGCTTTCACTCGGAATGTAGATGTCATATAATTTTCTTTGTCGGGGATTTCTTCAACATACTCATCGGTCATGATGTAGATGTGTGGCACTTCAGAAGGTACAGCATTGATATCGCCCATGATGATAGGACGAGCAGCCTCAGTTTTGCTTCCATCTGAGTTAATAATAGTAACATTGAGAATAGCTTTGTCGCCCACCTTTATATTTCCAGGAGGGGTAATAGTTATTGTTGCGTCATTATTGCAAATACCATCGCTGAATGTAGGTTTAGTGATTTTTACAATCCAGTTGGTCGAAGAATATGAGCGAGTTACTATATCGCCATTGTCAACCATTGTTACATTTGCAGCCATTGCAGTGTAATCGCTCTCCTTAAATTCGTTAGGGAGTTGTAGCGCAATAGTCTTAGGCCCTATTTCTTCTAATACAATTGCTGTATTTTCTGTGTCATCCCCAATTTTGAATGATTTATAACGTGGGAATGTAAGTGATGTTCCGTTAGTGAGGGTAACTGTGATATAGTGAGGATTTGATGTATCGACACCTGCAAACCAACTGTCACCTTTTTCTCCTTGAGCACCTTGCTCACCTTTGTCGCCTTGTTCGCCCTTTTCACCAGTAGCTTTTACGCCTGTAGAGAACCATGTAATACCACCATCGGTCGATACTTCCCATTCGTTAGTGACAGGGTTGATGCGCATTTGTGGAGTATTACCATCTTTGCCGTCCTTCCCATCTTTACCATCACTACCATCAGCACCATCTTGACCATCTTTCCCATCAGTGCCGTCTTGGCCGTCCTTGCCATCAACACCATCAATGCCATCTTTGCCAGGTGCTCCAGTGGCTCCGTCTTGACCATCTTTGCCATCTTGTGCACTTGCTCTCACTTTGTCGCCATTTGCATCGTATAACCAACTGCCATCGATAGTCCAATAATATACACCGTCATCACCTTTTTTAACACCAATAACTGGAGTATAGCCATCATTTCCATTGGTGCCATCATTTCCATTAACACCATTTTTGATTATAATTGCTCCACTTTTTAAGAAACTTATAATATATCCAGTTCCATCTGATAATGGAGTGACGCCAGTAACGTAATCACGTTGCTCAAGAGATGAAACGAGATCGTGTAAAGAGGCGATGTTGTCATTAACATCTTTTTGCCACATTTCAAGAGCAAGAACTCTTTCGGCAAGTGCTTGTTGCTCGTTTTTAAGGGCATTTAAATCATCTTCATAACACGATGTGAGCGAAAATAAAACCACGCACATCAATGTGTAAAATACTTTCTTCATTTAGTTATATAGTTTTGTTATTAAATCAATTTTTTGATAATCTTTGGCAAAGATAACTAATTTATTTTAATCAGTGATATCAAATTATGTATCTCAATGTGTTAGAATAGTATTTGAATGTAAAAAAGTTGAAATAAAAAATGTATATTTTTTTTGTAGTAGTATGAAAATATTGTAATTTTGTGGCAGAAAAAATAAATAATTCAATACATTTTTTATATGAAGCAAGATATGATTGTGATCCTTGATTTAGGTAGTCACGAAAATACAGTAGTAGCTCGCGCAATTCGTGCGCTTGGCGTTTACAGCGAAATTTATCCCCATGACATCACGGCTGATGAGCTTAAAGCTTTGCCAAATGTTAAGGGGATTGTTATTAATGGAGGTCCTAATAATGTAATTGACGGAGTTGCAATTGACGTAAATCCTGAAATTTATGAATTGGGTATTCCTGTTATTGCTGCAGGTCACGACAAGGCATTGTGTGAAGTGAAACTTACTCAATTTAATGATGATGTTGATGCTATAAAAGAAGCTGTTAAATCATTTGTATTCGATGTTTGCAAAGCTGAAGCAAACTGGAATATGACCAACTTTGTTAACGACCAAGTTGAACTCGTGCGTCGTCAAGTAGGTGACCGCAAAGTGTTGCTTGCACTTTCGGGTGGTGTTGATAGCTCGGTTGTAGCTGCGTTGTTGCTCAAAGCTATTGGTGACAACCTCGTGTGTGTTCACGTTAACCATGGTTTGATGCGTAAAGGTGAGTCTGAAAACGTAGTTGAGGTGTTCCGCAACCAACTTTGTGCTAATCTTGTATATGTTGATGCTACTGAACGCTTCCTTGGTAAACTTGAAGGAGTAGAAGACCCAGAAGAAAAACGCAAAATCATCGGTGGTGAGTTTATTCGCGTATTTGAAGAAGAAGCTCGCAAACTCGAAGGTATCGACTTCCTCGGTCAAGGTACTATCTATCCCGATATTGTAGAAAGTGGTACAAAAACTGCAAAAATGGTAAAATCACACCACAACGTGGGTGGTCTCCCCGAAGATATGCAATTTGAACTCGTTGAGCCATTGAAACAACTCTTCAAAGACGAAGTGCGTGCTTGTGGTGTTGAACTTGGTTTGCCATACGAAATGGTATATCGTCAACCATTCCCAGGCCCAGGTCTTGGTGTTCGTTGCCTTGGTGCAATCACTCGCGATCGTCTTGAAGCAGTGCGTGAATCAGATGCTATCCTTCGTGAAGAATTTGCAAATGCTGGTCTCGACAAAACAGTATGGCAATACTTTACTGTAGTGCCCGATTTCAAATCGGTAGGTGTACGCAACAATGCTCGTTCTTATGACTGGCCAGTAATTATTCGTGCCGTGAATACCGTTGACGCAATGACTGCTACTATCGAAGAAATCGATTGGGCAATCTTGAAGAAAATTACCGACCGCATTCTTAAAGAAGTTCCTTGCGTGAATCGTGTGTGCTACGATATGTCGCCAAAACCCTCGGCTACTATCGAGTGGGAATAATCCTAAAGTAAATAATCAAATACTTAAATAGAGAAACACTCCCCTCGATAGAGTGGGGAGTGTTTTGTTTTTTACTAACCTATAAACCATTAAAATCTTAAAAAATTATGACACCAACATTATTAGTTATCATTATCATTGCTGTGTTAGTAGTGGCTCTTGTTGCCATGTATTTCTCTTATAACAATAAGGAAATTGCTCTACGCAAAGAAGCCGAAGCTCAAAAGGGTAAAATTGAAAGTGTTCACGATAAAATGTGGAAGGTAATCAAACAAAAAGCGAATGTTACTGAGCAATATCGTGAAATGTTTGAAAAAGTTTACCCCGATATCATTGCTGGTCGCTACTCGGGAGAGGGTGCTACGGCTATGAAGTGGATTCAAGAGGCTAATCCCGAAATCGATGCTTCACTTTATAAAGATGTAATGCAAGCAATCGAAATCCAACGCGAACACCTACACACTGCTCAAACTCGTATGCTTGATGTAATTCGCGAACGTGAGGCTTTGATTGAATCTTATCCATCTCGTTGGTTTATCTCTAACAAATCTAAAATTGAATATGAAGTAATATCTTCAACTCGTTCTAAGACTGTGATGGAAACAGGTCTTGATGACGATGTAGAGATTTTTGCTAAACGATAATGCCATATTGATTTATGGTAGTATTTATATATCTTTTGCCACTGCTCTCATGTATAGTGCTATTTGCTGCTACTGGCAGTTTCTATGACTGGAGCGTGTATGCATGGATATTGGGTGGGTCAATGGCGTTTACTGGGTTAATTCATTGGCTCATGTATCGTCATCGCACTCGCACAACTGAATATCTTGGTAGTTTCATCTACTCAATTCGTCATGATGATGCGTGGGTAGAGCGGCAAGAATATACCGAGCGAGTGAGTGATGGCAAAGGTGGATATAAAGAGGTGAGACGTGTGCGTTATATCCCTCATCCCGACGAATATCGATACTATACAAGTATCGGCAATTCATATTATTTTAGTCGAAGTGAATATGATAAAATACGTCGTCTTTGGGGAACACCATGTCATCATGAGCAAATATGTGGCTCGCATATCAGGGGAGGTGTACGGTTTTATCAGACCTATAACTATGAAGATTTGCTAAGCGAATTGCCTACCTCTAATCCCTTTGAAAATCAAACGGTATATCGCACTATGATTCCTATTACAGAGGAGCATAGCTATGTCAATAAAATCAAAAACTCTAATTCGATTTTTCGCTTTGAAGATATTTCGCGCAAAACTGCTACCGAATTAGGATTGTGGGATTATCCCGACAATTATGGCTATGATATGTCGCCAATTTTAGGCATTGATGTTGATAGTGCAACCGATGAACGATTCAGAATGTTTAATGCATATTATGGTGCATTACATGAAATAAGATTGTTCTTGATATTCTTTGATTCAACAACGCAAGGTGTTGAGATTGCTGCGAAACAACGCTCTTATTGGAAAGGTGGAAACAAAAATGAATTTGTGGTATGCCTTGGTATTAGCAATGGAGTAGTGGAGTGGAGTTCTGCATTTAGTTGGATGGAGGAGGATGTTTTGAGTGTGAAAATTGCTGATTATTTTCGTTCTAATCCTACTCTTGACTTAAATGCAATGCTTGAATGGTTGCAAGCTCATCTTAATGAGTGGAAACGTAGAGAATTTTCTAAAGATTTTGACTATATAAGAGTAGAATTAACACCTCTTCAATATTGGTCATTATTTATTCTTACTATAGCTGCTAATGCTACTGCTGTGTATCTATTATTAGATGCAGCAAATAACCCAAGTAGTAATAGCTATTATGAAAACCCAAGCAGTAGCTCTGTTTATAATTACTACGATACAAGTGTTGTTGATACGACATCCTATAAGTACACAAACTACTATTAGCAGAATAGGAAATTGTTAAAAAAACAGATGCGCCAATTGTGAGATTGGCGCATCTGCTGTATTTGAAGATATGAGATTGCGAATTATTTCACTGTATAAGTAACTGTAACTGTTGCTCCTTTATCTTTATCGGCATGAGCAAAAGTAAAGTTTTGTGATTCAACTGTGACTTGGTCGGTTGATGTTGAACCATCTTCATATTTCCATTCTACATCTACTGTGATAGTGTTTTTTGTAAAGTTCCAAATTTTACCTTTCTTAGAAGTGCCAGTGAATAATACTGCACAATTGTAAGTGTTTTTACCTTGTGCTGGAGTGAGTTTTTGAATCACATTTTTTACAGCATCGAGATTGGTCAAAGTGATTGCTCCTGGGAATGCGATTTGACCATGCATTTTGCCACGAGCAGTTTCAATTGTAATAGGTTTCCCTTCAGATCCTTCAACTACCTCTTTAATCATACTTTCTTCGGGTTGAACAACAATTTGAGTGCCCTCAGCAATGCCATCTTTTACTACTTTTTCATCTTTTGCGTTTGCGCCATTATCGTTGCTACAAGCAACAGCACCAAGTGTTAATGCGCCTACGGCAAGAGTGTATAATACTTTTTTCATTATCAAAGATTTTATATTGTTATTTTGTTTCAACAAAGATAACTATTTGTTGCCAAAAATCAACCATTTTTACTAAATTTGTGTCAATGAAACGAGTTTTTACATCGCTATTAATCACATGTGTGTTGCAATTTTTTATTGTAGCGCAAAGTCAATTTGAGGGCAAATGTGGCGCAGAGTTAAAGAAATATCTTTGTGAGAAATATGCCCCTAAGGGTTATCTATCTTCAATATTTGGTGAAGGTGGTGCATGGAGTGTGTTTGCTCAATGCGATGTAAATAGCGATGGAATGATGATTGACCGCTATTCGCAAAATCTCTATGAGTTGGCTAATGGAACAGCCACAATTCCTAATGGAATGGCTGTGGATTTTGTAGTAAATCATAGTTGGTGGGGAACTCGTATCTCTGATGCGATAGAGTGGGATATGTATAACATGTTGCCATGTAATGCTCAAGTGCTTAAATATAAAACTGATTATATGCCCGGCGTTGTTGTTGACGCTATATATTCCAATGGAGTGTGGTCGATGGGTTGGGGCAGCATTGACGGGTATCGAGTGAATGTGTATGCGCCACCACGAGGTTATGAGGGGGATTTTGCGCGTATTATCATGTATATGGCAACAATTTATCCCGCTGAAAGGTGGAGTGGGCAAGGGGTAAACTTTTTTGCCGACGGGGAGTATCCTACCCTCAACGGATATTCTCGACAGTTGCTTCTTCAATGGCATAATCTCGACCCTGTGAGTGATATAGAACGCACTCGCAATGATGTTATCTCAAAAGTTCAAGGCAATCGCAATCCATTTGTCGATTACCCTCAATTGGTTGATTATATATGGGGAAATAAGTCATCAGAACCATATCAACCCCCAACAGAAAATGAAGAACCACAAAAAACTCCTTTGCGTGCCGTGTATTCGTTGGCAAGTGATGCAAAGATATATTTGTATTCTCCTTATATTCCTGCCGACGCTAAATGGAGTGTGAATGGAATTGAGGTAGCCGATTTTATCGAAACAAAATCGTTGGGAATAGGTGTGCATGAGTTGCGATATCAATCAGCAAAAACTAAAGGCAAACTAAAAATTAAGATTGTGGAATGATGCGCGATGTAAAAAATATTATACTCTCGTTGATATGCGTCATAATGCTTGGCGTGTTAATGTCGTGTCAAGAAGATGACGAGCCATCGCCAACGCTTCGTCCAGCATTAGACATCACTGAATTAACCATTGAGGTGGGGGATTCTGCACGATTGCAAGTGTGTAATACTGATTCTATAAATTTTGTATCTACTAATAACCCTCAAGTGATATCATTGAGAATTGATGGCACAGATGTTGTGGTTTATGCGCTTGCCAAAGGAACGGCTATAATAAATGTGGGAGTCAATGGCGCGCGATTAAAGTGTGATGTAGAGGTTGTAGATGTAGAAACCCCAGCACTTGATTTCTCTAAAGAGCTAAATGATAGTCGTAGCCGATATGTGTCGCCCTCTTTGTCGATCTACTATGATACACCAGGCACACTATTTTCTATTAATGATGAAAATATTATAGAAATACGTGACCTATCAACGAGTGATTATATAAAATTTAATCCTGGCACAACTCAATTAAAAGAGGGAATACTTGCCAACGCATCACTCGATGTAAATGGCGTTAATATCAGTCTAATGCGTGCTACATTAATTCGGCTTGCCCCCAACGGCTCAATGTGGTTTTATCTCATTGACACTTATGGCAATAATATAATTTTAGCTGTAACAGATTTGTAGGAGAGAAACGGATAATGATAAAAATTGCTACGAGAGTAGTTTGTTTTGAAAGTTTTTTTATACCTTTGTCGGCGAACTCGAATGGTGGTGCCCGGTAATGGCTATAAGCAACCGTGGCTGAGATTATACACATTGCACCAGTACAGATAATGCTGACGCTGGAAGTTTGGAGTCCTCTTTAGGTACACATTGCCGTACCACTATTTTGAGCATTGTATGACAAAAAATAGTGGTATGAATCCTCAAAAAACTTATCCAATTGTTTTATCTATAGCCGGTTCTGACTCTTCGGGCGGAGCTGGAATACAAGCCGATATCAAAACATTTTCGGCTCTTGGTGTATATGGTGCAACCGCCATTACAGCTATTACTGCTCAAAATACAAAAGGTGTAAAGTCTCAATTTGCACTAACTCCCCAAATCGTTTATGACCAAATCGTTTCTGTTATCGATGACTTATCTCCAGTTGTCGTAAAGATAGGCATGCTGTCAAACGTTGATATCGTTTTTGCCGTAGCAGAGGCCATAAGCCAATATACATTGCCAATAATACTAGACCCAGTAATGGTGTCGAGTAGTGGTCATCGTCTTTTATCTATTGAGGGGCAAGAAGCACTGAAAGAAAAATTACTTCCAATATCTACACTTATTACTCCCAATATCCCCGAAATGGAAGCTCTCACGGGGATGTCACTCTCCACATTAGAAGAAAAACAAAAAGCTGCTCACCATCTCTTTGACTATGGGGCTAAAGCCGTGCTACTAAAGGGGGGACATGAAGAGGGTGACGTTAAAACCGATATATTATACTCCGCTCACGACGGCGAGATACAAACTGACACATTTGTATCCGATACAATTCTCACTAAAAACACTCATGGCACAGGCTGTACACTATCGTCGGCAATCGCAGCATTTATGGCTCGAGGGTGTAACTTGTATAAAGCTGTAGCTGAGGCTAAACTCTATGTAGCAGAAGCTATTCATGCAGGAGCAGATATTAAAATTGGGCATGGATTTGGTCCAGTTAATCATGGTTTTAATCCTCTAAAGATGATAATAAATGAATAAAGATAATTATCGTGTGCAATTTATAACTCATTATAATGAGAAATATACCTATGTTGATTCGGCTCGCATCGCATTGGAGGGTGGTTGCCGGTGGATACAACTACGAATGAAAAACGCCAATGAGCAATTAATGGAGGAAACGGCTATTATCATTCAAGAAATGTGTAAAGATTGTGGTGCTACATTTATCATCGACGATAATGTTGCCCTCGCGAAGAAAATAAATGCAGATGGTGTGCATTTAGGCAAAAATGACATGCCCATAGCTGAAGCTCGTAAGGTTCTTGGCGACAAATTTATTATAGGAGGCACGGTAAACTCATTTGAAGACGTTTTACAGCATTTGCAAGGCGCTACTCCTAATTACTTTGGGTGTGGTCCATTTCGTTTTACTTCAACAAAAAATAACCTTGCCCCAATTTTAGGCTACGAAGGTTACCAGAGCATAATTACAAAAATGAGGGATAACGGTATCAATATACCTATTGTTGCTATAGGTGGGATATGTAAAGATGATATTGCGAAATTATTAGATTGTGGAGTTAATGGCATTGCACTAAGTAGTAGCATTCTTAATGCTAAAAATCCTGTAAAAGAAATGAACGAAATAATGTCTATCATAAATCATCATTATAACAACTATACTATTAACTAAAAAACAAGTAAAATGAACTCAGAATTGAAAATTTCCTATCCTGGTTCTAAAAAAATCTATGTGAATGGAGTTATACACCCAAGTGTAAAAGTGGGTATGCGTGTAGTAACGCAAATGCCTACCGTAACGATTAATAACGGTGAAAGAATAGAAACTCCTAATCAATCAATTTATATCTATGACACATCGGGACCTTATGGAGATGACAATGTGGATGTTAATTTAGAAAAGGGATTGCCTCTCCTTCGCGAAGATTGGATAAAAGAAAGAGAGTCGAAAGATTCCGACAACATTAATCAAATGTATTATGCCAAAAAAGGTATTATTACTCCTGAAATGGAATATGTGGCAATACGTGAAAATATGAATTGCAAAGAACTTGGAATCAACTCTCATATTACTCCCCAATTTGTGTGTAAAGAAGTAGCAGAAGGAAGGGCGGTTATTCCTGCAAATATTAATCACCCTGAGGCTGAACCTATGATTATAGGTCGAAATTTCTTAACCAAAATCAATGCTAATATAGGTAATTCGGCAACAACCTCAAGCATCAAAGAAGAGGTTGAGAAAGCTATATGGAGTTGTAAATGGGGCGCTGACACAATTATGGACCTATCAACTGGTGCTAACATTCATGAAACACGAGAATGGATTTTACGAAATAGCCCAGTTCCCATTGGCACTGTCCCCATTTATCAAGCAATGGAGAAGGTTAATGGAAAGGCCGAGGAGCTCACTTGGGAGATATATCGTGATGTGTTAATTGAGCAATGTGAACAAGGCGTGGATTATTTTACCATACATTGCGGAATACGCTTAAAGAATGTTATGCTTGCTGCTGATCGTCTTACTGGAATTGTCAGTAGAGGTGGAAGCATCATATCAAAGTGGTGTCAAACTCATCAGCGGGAGAGTTTTCTATATGAACACTTTGATGATATATGCGATATTGTGGCAAAATATGATGTTGCACTTTCGCTTGGCGATGGATTAAGGCCAGGATCGGTGTATGATGCAAACGATATGGCTCAGTTTGCCGAGTTGGATACTATGGGAGAACTTGTCGAAAGAGCTTGGGCAAAAAATGTTCAAGTATTTATCGAGGGCCCAGGGCATGTCCCAATGCATAAGATTAAAGAGAATATGGAGCGTCAAATCGAAAAATGCCACAATGCACCATTTTATACCTTAGGTCCATTAGTTACCGATATAGCTCCTGGTTATGACCATATAACATCGGCAATTGGTGCGGCTCAAATTGGTTGGTATGGCACGGCTATGCTTTGCTATGTTACCCCCAAAGAGCATCTTGCTCTACCTAACAAAGAAGATGTTCGTGAAGGGGTTGTTGCCTTTAAGTTGGCTGCACATGCTGCCGATATTGCAAAGCAACATCCTGGGGCAATAGTACGTGACAATGCTTTAAGTAAGGCGCGTTACGAATTTCGTTGGAAGGACCAATTCAATCTCAGTTTAGACCCTGAAAAAGCGATGGAGTATTATAAGTCATCTAACCATGTTGGGGGTAAATACTGCACCATGTGTGGCCCAAACTTTTGTGCAATGAAAATTAGTCATACTCTTTGTGACGAGAATTAAAGTATAATAATATAAACAGTAAAATTATGATTGAAAGAAATGTATCAAGAGGTATTATCAGTACCTATTTTAACAAGTTGGAGAGAAATTTAGATTTAGATGTAGCTATCGTTGGTGGAGGACCTTCAGGCATTGTTGCCGCATATTATCTTGCTAAGGCTGGATTAAAAGTTGCTCAATTTGACCGTAAACTCTCGCCAGGAGGTGGAATGTGGGGTGGTGCCATGATGTTCAATCAAATCGTAGTACAAGAGGAAGCCATGCACATTATCAAAGATTTTGATATTAATTATGAAAGATATGATGACAATCTATATGTAATGGATTCGGTAGAAAGCACATCGGCATTATTGTATAAGGCAGTTCATGCAGGTGCTACTATTTTCAACTGCTACTCGGTGGAAGATGTTATTTTCAAAAACGATGTAGTGAGCGGGGTAGTCGTGAATTGGACTCCCGTTTTAAGAGAGGGAATGCACGTTGACCCACTAAATATCATGGCAAAATGTGTGATTGACGGCACTGGGCACGATAGCGAAATGTGTTGTACTGTGGCTCGAAAAAATGGTATTCGCCTTGCTACTGATTCAGGTGAAGTGATTGGTGAACGTTCATTGGATGTCATTGCAGGTGAAGAAGAGGTGGTAAACGGCACTAAAGAAATCTACCCCGGACTATATGTGTGTGGTATGGCTGCATCAGCCGTCAGTGGCACGCCTCGTATGGGGCCAATTTTTGGAGGTATGCTCCTTTCGGGTAAAAAGGTTGCCGACCTCATTATCAATCGACTTAAAGGTTAATTGTGAGAGTTGAATTCAATATGAAAATAATTGCAATAACACCACCTCATGCTGTCGAAAATGAGGTGGTGATTATTCGGCAATTGCTTGAAAATGGCGTTGATATAGTGCATCTTCGCAAACATCAATCAGAGTTTTATGAGGTAGATGTTATTACCTACTTGCGTGAAATTTTATCGGCATTGACATTAGAGGAATGTGGTAAAATCATTATTCACGATTTTCCTCAATTATATTATGAGTTCACGTTGAAAGGAATTCATGTAAATAAAAACGTGACGAGTTTGCCTAAAGATTATACAGGCTATAAAACTCGTTCATGTCATTCATTTGAAGAGGTCTTAAAATATAAGAATGAATATGACTACCTATTCCTCAGCCCCATTTTTAATAGTATATCTAAGCCTGACTATAAATCGCCTTATACTCATGAAATGTTGCAAAAAGCATCGCTCGAAGGGATAATTGATAAAAAAGTCATCGCCTTAGGTGGAGTAATCTTCGATAAAATACCCTATCTTCAATCACTAAATTTCGGTGGAGTAGCAATGATAGGTGGAATATATGAATTTGCAAAATAAGAGTATTCAAATATGCTTATTTTATCATAATATGTAAAAATAAGTGCGTGATTTCTACCTTATTTTATCAAAAAATGCATTTTAAGGACAATTTGCCCAATTTAGAGGACTTAATTTGCTCAATAAAAACAAACCCCGATGTTCAATTGAACATCGGGGTTATTTATAATAGTTAGTGTAATTTCTATTATTTGTTTACTTGGAAGCGGTTGATGCCGTCGCGGAGGAATGCTACTGTTTGTTGTGCGGCAGCGATACCTGCGTTGATGTTAGCTTCGGCTGTTTGCGCACCCATTTTCTTGGGTGTGAAGAATACACGATCTCCAAATTTAGCTTTCAATTCTTCGGCTGTATCAGGTTTGATGTCGGCAACATATTTAATGTCGGGACGTTCTTCAAGAGCCTTAGCAAGACCTTCTTCGTCGATAACTTCTTTGCGAGCAGTGTTGATGAGTACACTATTTTTTAAATAATATTAATTTAGATACTAGATTAGATTATAGATTTTTAGATTTAAGAAATGAAAAAAATATGTCTATTTTTAGATTACAAAGTGAATTAGTAAAATATTTAAGAGAATATTTATATGAAAATAATTTTACTGAATTACATACTCCTAAATTTATAGGAACTGCTAGTGAAAGTGGTAGTGAAGTATTTGAAGTAAAATATTTTGATACTAAAGCATATCTTGCTCAAAGTCCACAATTTTATAAACAAATGGCTATGTCAAGTGGATTTGATAGAATATTTGAAATAGCTCCATGTTTTAGAGCTGAAAATTCAAATACAAGTAAACATGCTACTGAATTTACATCTTTTGACGTTGAATTTAGTTATATTAATTCTAAAGATGATGTTATGAATTTAGAAGCAGAAATGCTTACATATGCTCTTGAGCACT
>JAFOYQ010000129.1 GCA_017424575.1 Muribaculaceae bacterium | reverse complement strand
TTGCTATGATGTTTAATTCAGCATCGGCATTATCTCCAAAGCGTGAGATGCGTTCTACATGGTTGACAACAGTATGGGGGATTGATTGGCCCTCTACGCAAGGTGCTACATCTTCGGCTCAAACTAAACAAAAAGCGGAGTTAGTCCAGTTTCTTGATAATCTTGAAGCATGTAACTTTACTTCAACGTGTTTCCAAGTAAGAAGCATGGGAGATGCGATGTATCCATCACAATATGCACCTTGGTCAAGTTATATTTCTGGTACTCGTGGTAAAGATCCGGGATGGGATCCATTAGCATATTTTGTAGAAGAAGCTCACAAACGTGGTTTAGAGGCGTATGTATGGCTCAACCCTTATAGATGGTCAAGTGGTACAACTTGGAGTACTGCAATTGATAAAGAGTGGCAAAATAACGGTATGTTGATTGCAGGTGATGATGCATCATATATTACATTCGACCCAGGTCTTCCTGAAACACGAGAATTGATTGTGAATGTTATCAAAGAAATTCTTGCAAACTATAAGATTGATGGTATTATTTTTGATGACTATTTCTATCCAAGTGGTGGCACAACAGAAGGAACAGATGCTCCCGATTATAATACCTATAAATCAAGTGGTACAACAATGTCGATGGGTGATTGGCGTCGAGCAAATGTGAACCAAATGGTTAAAGATGTATATAATACTATTCAAGCAACTCGTCCCGATGTGCGCTTTGGTATTTCACCAGCAGGTGTGTCAAGCAAATCGGCAAGCAAATATGGTGTATCATCTCCTTCATCTTACGGTGTGAGTGCAAGTGATTGGCAATATGCACAAATTTATTCAGATCCATTGGCATGGATGGCAGAAGGTACAATTGACTTTATATCTCCACAATGCTATTGGTTGACAACGCACTCTTCTGCTCCTTTTGGACCATTGACTAAATGGTGGCACTATGCTAATCAAACAATTGGCAAAACTCACTATTATGCAAGTCATTCAGCTTCTTATATAAGCAATAGTGATACTCAAGCTAACTGGGCTGAAATGGTGAAACAAGTTGAATATAATCGGGAATATTCTCCCGATGGAGTTTTTGGTTCGGTTTATTATAGTCACACAAGTGTAACAAGTGGAACTCGTTCGCTTCTTAAGGAAGATGTATATTCACATCGTGCGCTTGTGCCAGTGATTGATTGGAAAACTAAAACAAATTATGGTAAAGTTGCAAACCTCTCATCTAATGGCTCTACACTTTCTTGGGATGCAATGAGCAATGGAAATGCAATTATTCGTTATACAGTTTATGCAATACCTGCTGAATTGACTCTTGATGATGTTCAAATGGCTAATGGTGATGGAATAAGCAATGAATATTTATTAGGAGTATCTTATGCTAATTCTTATTCAATTCCATCTACAAAACAAGGCGACTATTATTATGCTGTGTGTGTATATGATGGGTATGGTAATGAGTTTGAACCAGCAGTTGTAGGTTATCCCGAAGGTGAATCAACCGTAGTTACACTCGTTTCTCCAATTAAAGGTGCAACGGTTTCATCATGGACGACTGATTTCTCATGGTCAGCAGTAAATAATGCAACCTTTACAATTGAGATTTCAGATAATAAGAATTTTACAAATATTCTTATTCAAAATAAGGGATTGAAAACAAATAACGTAAGTGTTGATTTAGGTTCTTTAGAAGATTCAAAAACTTATTACTGGCGAGTGTCATGCATTGAATCGGGCAAACTTGCTTCAGTTAGTGATGTTGCAACGTTTGTAACACCAACACGTCCATCAGCTCCTGCAGTAACATTAGTTTCTCCTACTAATGGAGCTAGTGTTGAAGATAATTTTGAATTTAAATGGAATGGTGTAGATGTAGAGTCTTATGAGTTGCAAGTGTCAACTCGTTCGGACTTCTCTATAATTAAATATAAAAAAGAAATTAAGGCGGGTGCGTCAACAATTACTGAACCAATGGTTATTTCATTGTTGGGTAAAGGAACATTCTATTGGAGAGTATTGTCAAAAGACCCTTATATGAAAACGACTGCATCAGAAGTGCGTTCATTTGAAATTAC
>JAFOYQ010000017.1 GCA_017424575.1 Muribaculaceae bacterium | reverse complement strand
AGTATTACCACTTGACATCTGACTACGTAAAAGTTGAGAATTGGGGTGGCAACGAAATGCTCGTTGTTGATCCTGAAGCGTTGACTGTTCTTGCTCGTCAAGCAACTCACGACAATGCATTTATGCTACGTCGCGAACACAATGCTATGGTGGCTAAAATTCTTAACGACCCCGAAGCAAGCGAAAACGACAAATTCGTTGCTCTTACCATGCTTCGCAATGCCGAAGTTGCTGCTAAAGGTCAACTTCCATTCTGCCAAGACACTGGTACGGCAATCATTCATGGTAGCAAAGGTCAAAACGTTTTCACTGGTGGTGGCGATGAAGAACGTCTTTCTAAGGGTGTTTATCTCACTTATACCGAAGACAACCTTCGCTATTCGCAAAATGCTCCTCTCAACATGTATGATGAAGTGAACACTGGTTGCAACCTTCCTGCTCAAATCGACTTACATGCTTGCGATGGTAACGAATACAACTTCCTTTTCGTTGCAAAAGGTGGTGGCTCTGCCAACAAAACATATCTATATCAAGAAACTAAAGCGCTCATCAACCCTAAGACACTTATTCCTTTCTTGGTTGACAAAATGAAATCATTAGGTACTGCTGCTTGTCCTCCTTATCACATTGCATTTGTGATTGGTGGTACATCTGCCGAAATGAACCTTGCAACTGTCAAGAAAGCATCAGTAAAATACTACGATGATCTTCCTACACAAGGTAATGAACTCGGTCACGCATTCCGTGATATCGAACTCGAAAAACAACTTCTCGAAGAAACTCACAAAATCGGTCTTGGTGCACAATTTGGTGGTAAATATTTCGCTCACGACATTCGCGTGATTCGTCTTCCTCGCCACGGTGCTTCTTGCCCTGTTGGTCTTGGCGTATCTTGCTCAGCCGACCGTAACGTAAAAGCTAAAATCAACAAAGATGGTCTTTGGATTGAAAAGCTCGACAGCAACCCTGGCGAACTTATCCCAGAATCATATCGCAAGGCTGGCGAAGGCGAAGTGGTTAACATCGACCTCAACCGTCCTATGCCTGAAATTCTTGCCGAATTGAGCAAATACCCAGTATCTACTCGTCTTTCATTAAAAGGTACAATCATCGTAGGTCGCGACATCGCTCACGCTAAAATTAAAGAACGCCTTGATCGTGGCGAAGAAATGCCTCAATATCTCAAAGATCACCCTATCTACTACGCTGGTCCTGCAAAAACTCCCGAAGGCATGCCTTCAGGTTCATTTGGACCTACAACAGCCGGTCGTATGGACTCTTATGTTGACCAATTCCAAGCTGCTGGTGGCTCAATGATTATGATTGCTAAAGGTAACCGTAGTAAACAAGTTACCGACGCTTGCCACAAACATGGTGGTTTCTACCTCGGTAGTATCGGTGGTCCTGCTGCTGTGCTTGCACAAAACAGCATCAAGAAAATCGAGTGTATGGAATATCCCGAACTCGGCATGGAAGCAATCTGGAAAATTGAAGTTGAAGACTTCCCTGCATTCATCCTTGTTGATGATAAAGGCAACGACTTCTTCGTTGAAATTTCAGAAAAATGCAAATCTTGCGCATTGAATAAGTAATCAACTCATTCATTTATATGCCAACGGCTGCCGCTCACGCGACAGCCGTTGTGTTATTATATTACATTATTTCAAGCAACACATCAACTTCGTTTGATTTTTGTCTCCAAAATAAAATGCCACTTTTTTCTTTTTTGACTATCTTTGCAAAAAAGATTAATCATGATTCGTGACTTTTTATTAGTGGGAATTGGAGGCGCATTGGGTAGTATGTCTCGATATGCAATAACTCTCTTATCCTCCTATTTCGCTATAGCATCAGAGATTGGCACATTGACGGCTAACGCTCTTGGTTCGTTATTAATAGGTATTATTATTGCATTATCTAAAGGAGATATGTTTCTACTTGGTGCTGTGGGATTTTGTGGAGGTTTTACTACTTTCTCTACATTCTCATCACAGGCGTTACAACTTATTCAAAATGGTCAACGCACTATGGGCATTGCGTATATTATCGCCTCTTTATTTGTATGTATCTTAATGACTTGGGCTGGTATCTATCTTGCCAATAGATTTATAAAATAATTTAACGACATGAAAATATTGATTCTTTGTACAGGGAATAGTTGCCGTAGCCAAATGGCGCATGGATTTATACAAGCGTTTCACCCCGACTATGATGTCCACTCAGCCGGGACAAAGCCTGCACCACAAGTCAACCCCAAAGCTGTTAAAGTGATGGCTGAAGCTGGTGTAGATATCTCAAGTCACTATCCAAAAAACGTAGATATATACCTCAACGATGAGTGGGATTATGTAATAACTGTGTGTGGAGGAGCCAACGAAAGTTGTCCTAACTTCATTGGCAAAGTACATAATCGCCTACACATAGGTTTTGATGACCCAAGCGATGCTATAGGAAGTGACGAATATATTATGAGCGAATTCCATCGTGTTCGCGATGAAATCAGAGACAAATTTGCGACATTTAAGTTTTAAGCAAAAGCAACATCTCCACCCTATTTCATTGCCTCATATATCTCGCTAAATATACGAGGGCGAATGCTTAATTGCGAAAATGCCGAATTGTTGCGAGTAGGATTTACTCTATTACAAAGGAAAATGTAGATAAGTTGCGAATCGGGGTCAACCCAGAAACATGTCCCAGTGAAGCCTGTGTGCCCATAAGTTGCAGCCGATGCTTCGCGGCAAGTTGGAGAACGTTTTTCGTTTCGCTTATCAGGTTTATCAAATCCAAGACCTCGACGGCAAGTAGAACTCTTATCAGTGGTAAACAATTTCACAGTTTCGTCTGAGAGGATTCTCTCTCCACCATATTCACCACCATTCAACCACATTTGACACAATTTAGCAAGGTCATTAGCATTTGAGAATAATCCAGCATTGCCTTGCACACCACCCGAGAAATTTGCAGTTTCATCGTGCACATATCCATGCACAGTTTGACGGCGAAGGTAGTTATCCTTTTCGGTTGGGGCTATTTCATTTTTACTCCATGAATTAAGAGGTCGATAGCAAGTAGTATAAGCCCCTAATGGAGCAAAAATTGTTTCTTCAACCCACTCATCGTGTGGGCGACCTGTTACATTTTCCTCCATATTCATTAACAAGCAGAAATTTAGGCAGCTATAATTATACCGTTTGGTGTCACGAAGTTTGATGTTATAGATACGCGACATAATTGTGTCAAGAGTTTCTTGACCTACATAAATCCCCTTAGAGGCTTCAATATTAAACCGTTCAGAGGGCTTTGACGATAATATATCTTGACGCAAACGTGCATCTTTATGACCATAAGCTCCATTTTCTATCTTAATGGAGTAAGTATCGGAATATTTTTTCTCAATAAGTTTTCCCGAATAGGTCGCTGTGTCCATCATCATGTTAAACATATTCACAGCAGCAGGCATACCCGATTCGTGATACAACAATTCTCTTACTGTTATATCAGCCTTATCGCCACCTTTAAGGCCATCAATATAGTTTGATGCTGGAACATCTAACTCAAACAAGCCTTCATCATAAGCCTTCATAACTCCCGACAATGTACCAGTGGCTTTTGACACCGAAGCCAAATCATAGAGAGTTCCATCGGTTACCTTTATATTATTAACAAAATCAAGTGTGCCATAACTTTTATCAAATATTACATTACCATTTTTAGCAACTAAAACTTGGCAACCCGGGAATGCTTTTGTTTCTAATCCCACATTAACAAGTGAATCAATGCGCCATTCCATTGTTGATTTCAGTCCGGCTAACGTAGGTGTAGTATAGCCAAGACGCGATTGCTTGATTTTAACACCTTCACCCATTTTTGCAATCCCCTCAATATTAACAGGCAACTTCCCTACTACATTTATTCCACCAAAGATGGCTTGTGCTGCATACTCACGAATATATGGAGTGTCATCATAACCCAAAACCAAAGTATTCAACCCGTCTAATGATAGTTTGAATTGCGCCATTTCATAAGGATTTACAAAAAACACTGGCACTAAATTAGGGATATTTTTTAGCTGAGCAATTGCTTGTCGAGCAATTGCTTTATGATTGAATACACCTACTATTACTACGTCATGATTTTTAATTGCCGACAAAGTTTGATTTGATAGCAATCCCGATGTTGAATACACGTCAACCTTTGCGTATTTCTTAACATAGCGAGTAAATTCATTTTCACTTTGCTCTCCTATATTTACAAGCGCGATTGAGCGTTCTGCAAGTCCACGAATAGGGAGAAGGCTTGTATTATTACGCACTACCGTGATTAGATTAGCCGACAATTTGCGATTTACATCATCGGCTAAGTTTGAATTAAGTCTTTCATAAATACCTTTCTCCTCAATTGGCTTCTCTTTTGTCAACTTAAGTGCGTATTTATAAGTGAGCATCTTTTTGCATCGTGCTTCAATCATAGACATTGTAATTTTGCCCGATTTTATTGCTTTCATCACAGCATCTAAATCATTTGACGGATTTGCAGGGCTCAACAACACATCAGCGCCAGCTAATAATGCTGCCACACAGTTGTTTATTGAAGAATTAGCCCCTTTCATTTCGAGGGCATCGGTAAATATCAATCCTTCAAAATTCATTTTTTCTTGTAGCAAGTCGGTTGTAATAACCTTTGACAATGATGCAGAAGTGCCACTTTTATCCAATGCAGGTACAGAGAGATGTCCCACCATCACACTTGAAAGTCCAGCATCGATATATTGCTTAAATGGCACTAAGTCAATATTATTAAATGTAGATTGGTCGTGCGACACAGTAGGCAATGCTTTATGTGAATCAACCGACGTATCACCATGTCCAGGGAAATGTTTACTCACCGACAACACCCCTCCATCTTCAAGACCTCGCGAATAGGCAATACCCAATCGTGCTACTCGTTGAGGGTCTTCTCCCAAAGAACGATATCCGATAACAGGATTTTCGGGATTGGAGTTTACATCAAGCACTGGAGCAAAGTTTACATGGATACCCATTTCACGACACTCACGCGCCATCTCTTTTCCATATTCATATAGCAATTGCTCATCGGTAATCGCACCAAGTCCCATATTATAAGGAAAACGCGGAGTGCCTTTCATGCGCATCGATAATCCCCATTCTCCATCAAGAGTCATCATCACAGGAACATCGGCTATTGATTGAGCATAATTTGTCAACTCAACATATTCCTCAACGCCACCTCTATAGAAGAGCAATCCACCCATCTTTTCGGTTTTGATATATTTAGCAATAATTGCCTTTGATCCCTCTCCATTGCGAGGATTTATTGTGGGGATAAAGAGTTGTGCTACGCGTTCTCGATTGGTCAAAGAGTTATATACTGAGTCAACCCATTGGCGACATTGTGCATTTGAATTATTTTTGATAATTAAAGGTCTTATCGCCGATGCAGGTAATACGATAAGCGATAAAAGTAGTATTGTTATTTTTAATTTCATTATTTCGTGTTTTTACTTTATTGTCATTCTTGATTCTTCTGATATGCACATTTTATCATGTGATTTCATAAAATCAATCATTTCCTCATAAAGCACATTTCCACTAGCTGCTATTTTTAAGCCGTTGGTTAATGGTGTCATATAATCGCCACCATTGGCAAGATAATCAACTGTTGCAAGTATATATGTTTGTTCGGGATTTATCTCCTTACCATTTATTTTTACCGAAACACATTTCTTTGCTTTATAATCAATAATTGCCTCAACTCCAGCACTCACACAATCACCTCCTCGGCGTGCCATAACATCAAAAGCGCTCAATAAATCAGAACCATTGATTTCCATAATAACTATACGATTATTAAAAGGCAACACACTCATGATATTTCCAACCGAAACAACTCCTTTCGTTAAATCGCAACGGATTCCACCTTTATTTGAAATAGCCAAATCAATTTTCCCCTCATACAATTTTTTTGCCTGTGTATAAATCATATCACACACTAAGTTTTGTAGTGGAGCCTCATCTCTTTTCATATCCATAGCAATAGACACTACTGGTTTACTCATCAATAGGTCTACTCCATGCTTATATGGAGGTATTATTTCATTAAGAGCCTCAACATCACCTCTATTATCTAATCGAGAATCAACCTTAATTACTTTTGAAGATATTTCGTTTGCTTCAAAATCAACAATAACTTCCCCTACATAACGCCCAGCTTTGTCGGCTTGTGCCACTATTACTGGTTGACCATTTATATTATTTACTTTATAAGGGAGTGTGCTATTAATGTCATTTGCATCAACCAACGTGTGGGAATGACCACCAATTATAACATCGATATCACTACTCATTTCAGCAAGTCTTATATCATCGCTATATCCTAAATGAGTTATTGCCACAATAATATCTACCTTTTTTTGCTCTTTTAATTGTTTAGCAACATTATTGGCCGTAAGGAATGCATCTTGATAAATCACGCCATCATAGTTATTATCCGATATCAATCCTTGAGGATTGATATTCAATGCAATAAATCCAACTGTTTTTTCTCCATAAGTATATATTTTATATGGGACAAATCGTGCACGCAACATAGAATCTTCAAATAGGTAGTTGGTTGAAATAAACGTAGCGTTTGCTTCTCGTAGCATCAACTTCACACCATCTATTCCGTTATCAAACTCATGATTGCCAACAATTCGCAAATCATAACCCAACTCATTCATCACGCGTTGCTCAGCCTCTCCTTTGTATAGATTGAAATAAGTTGTACCTTGCACAGCATCACCAGCATCAACCACCAACACTTGGCTATGCTCACTTTTGACGCTATCAATTAATGCTTTTCGACGAATTACACCACCCAAATTTTTGTCATTTGGCTCGATTTGACTATGGGTATCATTTGTATGCAATATTACCAACTTTGATTCACTATATGCCACAACTATTGTTGCGAAAGCAAGCAATGACACAAAAATGCGTTTAATCTTATTCATAATTTATTATTTAGGGTTATTTTCACAAAGGTACAAAATTATAGCACATGATTTACCATAAAAATCTCTCAAATCTAAAATTTTATTCATTTCTATACTTTAAGTAAAAGCTGAAATATTCCACTCGCATCATCTTACTACTAAAAAACGCAATTTTTAACTCCTTATCTAATAGCATGTTCAATATAAAAAATAAAAATAAGACACAAAATCCTTTGTCAATATAAAAAAAAGTTGTAACTTTGCACTCGCAAACAAGCGGTATGGCTCCGTAGCTCAACTGAATAGAGCATCTGACTACGGATCAGAAGGTTACAGGTTTGAATCCTGTCGGAGTCACCAATCAAACAAATAGCCAATCATTTGGCTCCGTAGCTCAACTGAATAGAGCATCTGACTACGGATCAGAAGGTTACAGGTTTGAATCCTGTCGGAGTCACGAAAAGAGCATCATTTTGGTGCTCTTTTTTCGTATATATACACTACGATTTTTCTCTTAAGGGCATTTTTTAACGACACATCTATTAAAAACAAACTATTCTATCCTATTTATTTGTATTTTTTTAGTAGTTTTATCCCCAAATTTATTTTTAAGATTCTTATACCATATTTGTACACAAAAATCAACGATTAATAAATATTTTTACCTACCAATTTTTTAATTACGGAAGACAAAACAATTTAACTAACATAATTAACAACTCAAAAAATGAAAAAAATCATCTTAAGTTTAACGCTATTGGCAAGCCTTAGCGTTAATGCTCATATCCTCGACTTAAAGAGCACCACTAAGGTGGATGTTCCTGAGGGGGTGAAAGTGAGCACTGCACAGCTTAGTCCAGATGGAAAGTGGGCTGTAATTTCTCATCAAAGTAGCATGGGCCTTGACAAAATTGACCTCGCTACAAACACGCTAACTCGCATCAGCGACACTGGCAACGGTTTTGACCTCAAAATCGCAAACGACAACAAAACCGTAATTTATCGCGAAAACAATTACGATGCCAACAAACGCCGCTTTACAACTCTCAAGAGTGTAAATATAGCTACAGGTATAACCAAAATTGTTTCACCTGCAACTCGTAACACTCGCGATTTTGCGCTCAACACTTCTAAAACATTAAAAGCAACCAAAGGTACTCTTGTAACAAATTCACTACCTGTAGCATCAATTAATCGTGGCAACATGTACGTTACTAAAGATGGCGTAACTACATTGGTTGCTCCACAAGGATCAGAAGGCAAGAGCTATTTGTGGCCACAAGTTTCGCCCGACGGCACTAAAATTCTCTACTTCGTAGTAGGTGAAGGTTGCTTCGTGTGCAACATCGATGGTAGCAACTCTGTTCCTCAAGGAATGTTGCGTGCATCGGTGTGGTATGACAATAATATTATCGTGGGGATGAATCACAAAGATAATGGCCACGTAACTACAAGTTCTAAACTCATTGCTAAAGAAATCAATAGCAATACCACTCAAGAACTCACAACATCAAGCGTTAAAGCTATGTATCCTTCGACTGGGGCAAAAAGCATCTCTTTCGTTACTCCCGAAGGCGAACTTTATGTATTAAACATCAAATAATAACCATCATAAAATTACCACATTATGAATAAAAGATTTCTCTCACTTGCAGTGATGGCTATCGTAGCGTGGACTACTATGATGGCCGTAACAGTTAACGACATTCGTGTATATATCAACCCTGGCCACGGATGTTGGATGACTCGTAACCTTCCATTGGTAAACAAAGCTCTCAAAGATACTACTGGGTTCCACGAATCAAATACTAACCTTTGGAAAGCATTTGGTATCATGGAAAAACTTATCGAATGGGGTGTGCCATTTGACCGCACTCTCAACCAATCGGGCGCACATCACGAAATAGGTGCTGCTCGTAGTTTCAAAAACCCTATCGTGTTCTCTCGCGTAAAAAATACCCCTTGGTATGGCGACGACACTCAAGAACTCTACAACCGTGACCTCACCGAAGTAGCTGCCGAAGCCAACTATAACGACTTTGACTACTTCATTTCAATCCACTCTAACGCATATGTTGATGGTACAAACACCAACTACATGGCTCTCTACTATAATGGTCGCGTAAGCGCTTCTTACAATAGTACCATGGCTGCAGGTTGGTATCTACTTGAAAACCCACACCAAATGTGGACCAACTACCCTAATAGCCCACACTTGCTTGAAGGTTCGGGCGGTTACGAAGTGCTTGCTTCTCTCAACGTGCCTGGTTACATGTCGGAAGGTTTCTTCCACACCTATCAACCAGCACGCCACAAAATCATGAACCCAGCTGTGGCACGTATTGAAGGTATCGGCTATGCAAAAGGTCTCAACGACTACTTCTCATTGGGTAAAAAAGACTCTTATGGTATGATTTATGGTATTCTTCGCCATGCTACTGAAACATTCTCTCATACCTACTATACTCCTAACACAGGTACTCTCGACAAATACAAACCTATCAACGGTGCAACTGTGAAACTTAAAAAAGATGGTCAAGTAGTACAAACTGTTGTAACCGACGGATTCTATAATGGTGCATTCGTATTTGACAAAGTAGCTCCAGGTAATTATACCGTAGAATGTTCTCACCCCGACTATGCTACAAGCTCATTCAGCGTAACAGTTGAAGCAAATAAGATCGTATATCCTACTGCTTCAATTTCAAGCGAAGGTATGAGTTTCGTTCCTGTACAAGGTGCTTATGCTTACGGCCACACACTATCAAAGAGCGGCGACAACTACGTATTCTCTTACAAAGCAACTGCCAACGCTCCTAAAGCAAGCATCATTCTCACCAACAAATCAACTGGTGCTAAAACTACTCACGATGCTGGTAAAGTT
>JAFOYQ010000128.1 GCA_017424575.1 Muribaculaceae bacterium | reverse complement strand
TGGTAAATGTATATACATCTCCTTTATATGTTTCAGATGTTCCGTTAACACCATCTGAAACCTTTACATATGCATAATATTCATATGTAGTATAAGGTATCAATTCATCTATCAATAATGAAAAGATTTTATCATCCTTAATATAACTATAATAATTATCTTCTCGGGTTATAGTAATTTCTTTAGAGATACTTTTTTCAGGGGTATATTTAGGATAAACACAAAAACCAATATCGATTACGAAATCATCGTTATAGTCATTATCATAGATTTCGTTCAGTATCATTTTAATCAATTCTTGATGTAACTCTGCGTAAAAGGTTGCACATTCGTAATCAATTTCCTCAGCAGGAGTTGGTAATGTTGTTGGAGCCTCAAAACTCAAATATTGGATATTCACCATGTTACTATATGAATATTCTTTGTTTTCATTATCATAAACATAAGAATACATATTAGCCGACTTGGTTTTTAATCCAAAAAATGTTGTAAACAAGTCTCGATCAATTTGTCCTTCCATTATACCCTCCTTTATATCCACTGGGAACTTTTGATTGCGAGATCCATCTTCTGTTTCTATGATTACACCCGTATTTCCAGAGAATCTATCAGGATTTTCTTTTATTACATCATCAACAACGCTTCTAAATTCTACGGTTGTTTGATTAGGTTCTCCAAGGATTTCAAGTGTTGGATGGAATGGGATATATACATTTTCCTCAGCAATACCCGGTGTTATGTATCCAGTAAATGGAGTATGCAGATAAGGATAAACTTTCACCTTGTTACCCCTTAAGTTTCTTCCTAACGAATAATCTTTAGACCTATCAAATATTAATAAAGCAGGCTCTGAAGATTCGTAATGAGCGAGATATTTATCGTTTTTATCCAATAAGAATATACCACCTTTTGCAATCGCAGACATAAGTGAAGGATATACATCTTCACATTCAAAAGTTACCGAATAAAAATCTTCGTTTTGTGTAGACATAAACATAAAATCGCTACAAGTAAATGAAGGTAGTACTGATAAGGTAAATGCAGGGAACATAAAAGGATCACCCTTAAGTATTTTTAAGTCCTTTAATAGCTGCACTAATGAAACATCAAATTTACTTATTAAATTGAATGTTGCTACTCCATCTAACTTCACACCGACATTAATGCCCATTTTATTATTTTGGACTAAGCTGGTGTAGTTTTTCTTCATATCACTTACATTCGCACTGGCAAGATTATCTACTGCACCAATTGCGGCTTCAGGAGCAAACTCAATTTTACCTTCAAACTCTACTCCAGGATTAACTTGCACACCAAGGTCAAACAATTTTGCTATTGTTAATCCTAATTCTATAAATGGGCCAAAAGCCAATTTACCCGATACCCTCAAAGAAGGATTCAATGAGGCCGAAACTTCATTTTCAGGTTCTTGACTACCTGGCAGGTCTTCCCAAATTGGTCTTGAATTTAGCCCATCAATATGAGCTCCTATTCGTTTTCGTATAGGGATTTCGGGTTTTAGAAAAAGTGCGATGTCCAGGCCTGCACTCATCATAAAACCTCCCGTAAAATTAATGCCTAAGCCTGGCACTGGAGTTGGGATTGGAGGTAAAGGAAGTTTCCATTTATCGGAGTAGGAAAATCTATCTCCAGCCCAACCTCCATATGATTTGTTATATTGACATGTTGAAAGTTTTGCATGAAGTTTTGCCAACAAATCTATATCGGCATACACATCAGTATAGTCCAAATCGAGTTCCCTATCTATGGCCGAAACATGATAAATGGTTATCGACCCGTCCAAGTCAAAGCCTAATTCTGCACGGTGGGCTCCTGCTACAGTCTTTACATTATTAGTAAAATGCGGCGCCCATTTTCCATCAAAAACCACATATCCCACTTGTTTAACTGGAATTCCAGATGGTTTTTTAGTAATTTCATATTCTTGAAGGGAAGCGCCCTTAGGGTCTAATGAACAGAGCGATCTCGACGCTGGCACTATCGTTCCTTCATCTCTTTCTGTTATCGATACTTTATAATATTTCTTATAAATGTCGCTTAATGTCAACGGCTCACATATCATTTGTATCCAGCCATCATCGTAACTTACCTTAAAGGATTCTACACGACCTATCAGCCCAAATGGCAATGGATCACGAAGAATTTCACAGAATACTTTCTGGCCTACTTTTGGCAAATCTATTTTGGACAGACAGTCTATGCGAAAATTAACTACCGATACGCTATCTGTAGCAACAATATATTTCAAATGTTCTTCTGTGAACTTAAAAATTCCCAATTCCATTTCCGAATCGGGTAATTGGAATAGCACACTATCAACATTCTCCAATGAGACAAAAGTAGTATCAATGGATGCGACGCTCTGAATGTTCATAGCTACAGGATGAGCATACTCATTGCCTAAAGTGTCCTTGTCGCTGAAGCGAATTATCCATTCGCCCCCTTCTATAACCCCATTTATTTGATTATCAGATCTCATCACCATAAATGAGCGTTGCAAATCTACTTGGGCCGCAACATTCGGTATCAATGACAATAATAAGACAACTACTAATGCTATTTTATTTATATATCGCTTCATTTCACAGCCACTTTTATAGATTCGTTATTAACCTTAGCCACATAAACTCCTGCAGGGAGATGATCAAGAGTGATTTTTGCATTATCAGCTATTCTAACATGCAGAACCAATCGTCCCATCATGTCATAAACCGACAGCATTTCCCCTTCAAGAGAAGAATGCAGTCTGAAACGACCATCTTCATATCTTATCTTTTCAATATCCTCAACTATAATGTCGCTGATGCCCGAAACATATTCTACACATCTTAACGACTTGATTTCGTTGCGGTCAAATTTATACTCACAGTTATCACCTTTCACCAGTACAACCTGTTTTGCCGCTGTACCTGAGCCTTCCACACACGAATATATATATGAACTACTATTGATTGGAATCTCATGATAAGTTCCATCGGTTAATTCGATAGCAATTCTATCATATTGCTTTAACTCATCGGTTGCATTCGCTACCAGCCCGATAAACATTGCCAATAGCACTAATTTCAACTTTTTCATATCTTTGAGTTTTTATGATTAATCTTTACTATACCCTACAAGCTTAACGAGGTCGGACAAGCGTCCATATGTGTTACCGTTAAGCATTATTTCTTGGAACACAAATCGTTGATGCAGGCCGGGATGATAACACTCCAATGTGGCTTTCTCGCCGGGCCAATGTGAGCCTATACGAAATTGCAGATAGTTCACGTCATAGGCCTCTTTCATCTGCGCATAAGCTCTCACCTCGTTTCCCACTACAGCTACTACTTGCAGGCTGTCGATAGAGTTGGTCACATCCATGTCATCTATCTCAAGCGAAGCATACACGACGGTTTCATAAAGGTACTCGCTCTGATTGGGACCTTGAGTCCAATCAAACACATTTATCACGCATACATCGCTGACCGAATAGGTCGAATCGTTAACGATGTCTATATTTTCGGCCTCAACTTTAAGATAAGTTTCACCGGATTCAAGAGCATGAAACCAAGTTCCGTTTAGTTTGCCAACCCGAGTATCGCCCACAAAACTCCACCGATACGATACCACAGCCGTATCGGGATAGGCTTTTGCCTCGAAAAACACCGAGTCGCCCACCATCACATCTATTTCGTGATGCGACATTACCACACCATCTGGGGGATTAGCCTCATTCTCATTGAGATTAAACAATTCGCCACACGATGATGTCAACAACACCATCAATAGTAGCCATATATTGCGAATTAGTTTCATGTTACTAATGTTTTGATTCCGAAATTATAATTAATTATTGGTTTCAGCAGATTTAACAGGCACAGTAGCCTTGGTGCGATTAGAGTATTCACTCTTCTTGCCACTGTGTGTGATAATACGCATCTCATATTCGGCTGATTTTCCCTCAGGCACACGGCGGTCGTAGGTTGAGCGTTCATTGATTTTCAATGTTTCCATAAATCGGAAATATTCCTCGCCTTCGATTTTGCGATATAGGCAAATATAAGCGCCATCGTTGATGTCAGCTTGTGTTAAGTCGCGAATATCCCATGCCAAAATGATTCGTTCCAATTCGGGACGATAAACGGCATTAAGTGAAATTCTTGCGTTTATCATTCGAGGCCCTTTGAACAATACCGATGCTTTGTGCGAAGGGTTAGAACTTACTCCAGTGGTGTTCATCGACTCGATATAATAGTAATATCGTTTTTCTTGATTAGGCGTTGGATAGTCGTAAATTTCTATACGATTACCTTTTAGCGAGTCGGCAGGAATAATCTTTAATAAATCGCTCACTTCTTGCCCTGCCAAATGACGGTAAACATAATATTGCTTAATGTCGCTTTCGGGCGATGGGAACCATTTCATATACACATATTCCTCGGTGAAAGAAAGCGAGTCGATACGACAAGGTTGCGGTTGCTTGAAGTTGAGGCGTTGCACGGTCAAAATTTCAGAGAACTTCGATTCGTTACCCGAATAGTCGAATGCCTTAAGTCGATAATAACTAAATTGATTTGTGCCCGAAATAGTGTCAACTATAAGAGTGTCACTCACGGTCTTTCCTTTCATTGGGAGGAAGTCCTTCTTAGGATTGTTTGCCGCATATAATTGATATTGATACACATCATCTTCGGGCGAAGGGCTCCAAGTAATGGTCACCATGCCGTTAGGCGAAACTCTATATTTAAGGTTTGTTGGAGCCGAAGGAGCTGTTTCGTCGGCAATATGCACTTCGGCAGGAAGTGATGTAGTGTAGTTGCCAATTGTATCTACTGCCGCAATAGCGATGTGAGCCGACATATTGATAGGCAATTTATAACTATAAAGAGTATCGGTAGGAGCAAGTCGTTGCTCGTTAATCTTCATCCAATTGTCGTGCACTTTTGGGTGATAATAGTAAATATCATAACCCACAAAGTCGGGCTCAAAATCGGCCTTAGTCCAAAGAATGTCCACCACATAATCGCCATTTTCATCCTTATTTAAGTAGAATTGGCGCAAGATTGGAGGAGTTGGAGCAAGAATGTCTTTAAGCTCAACTTTTATTGTTTGGCTATAGTTACTCTTATCGCCAAAAGCATCATATCCACATATGCGATATTCATATTCCCCCACTTCTATATCGTTATGACCATAGATGTTAACTCCGGCTGATTCGTCGGTAAATGTCATAAGGGTTATAAACGGACGGTCGTTTAACTTCTTCCATTCGCCGCCATTGTAGCGACACTCAATATCATAGGTGCTGAACTCCTTGCTCATAGGCCAGAAAAGTCTTATCGAGCGGCCATCGTCACCTATCGAGTCGGTAATGACTGGGTTGAAGTGCACAGGGTCTTCACGCTCATTCTTAACCGTTATTGGCATGGTCGACATATATGCAATTGTATCGGGAATATTTGATGCAACGATATAGGTGTATTCTTTGCCTTTCTTTGCTGTTTTATCCTCAAATCTCAAAGCCATAGCTTCGGCCAAATCAGGACGAATTTCCGACATCAACATTGCATAAGCAAATCGAGTTTCTTGCTCTTCATATACCTTCATGATACCTTTAGCCCCTTCAGTTGCCATTGCCTCATCAAGGGTTGTTCCCTGTCCGTAAATCATTTGAGCTGCGGCGCCGGCAAGAGAGTCGGTAGCTTCGAAATGAGTTTTCATTTGCTCAAGAGGCATAGGTTTCAGGCACGCAGCAAGAGTATCAAGATTGCCGTCTTCGTCTAAACGCAACACTCGATAGCCATAAGTATTACTAAAGAACCATGGAACATATTGGTCGGGAGCCCAACGCAATATCACTTTATCACCTTTGGGGCGTGCAAGTGTTTGCACCACAAATCTGTGACGCTTCGAGATTGAGTCATATTTCGTGGTGTCGATAGGAATATTGTTTAGGTATTCTGCATATTCTTCTATCGACATTTTGTTTATCTCTTCATCAGTATAAGTGCGTTGCTGTGCTTTTAATCCTGCCATCGACAAGAGTAATGCGCCTATAATTAGTATCCTTTTCATATTCTGTGTAATATCTTATATTTTTCAATGTCTTTTAACGAGTAACCGTTCTTTTATCAGTTGTTAAGCTACTTGAGGAATTAGTATTCGACTAATTTTTGGCCACCTTTTAGTAGACTTATGACAGATGAATAACGATTTCCTTTCGGTAAATTATAATCACTAACCAATTTTTCCACCAATGTTATTAGTTGCGATTGTGTCATACTCTTTAAGTTGAGCGACTGCAAATAAGTAGTGGCCCGTGCCGCATTTGTTGCGGCTGAATCAGTCATGCCCGAAATCTTACAAGTTACTGCAAATTGAGGATTTTGCTTTTGCCAGCCACATAACCACATCAACAACATATCGGCAGTTTGGAAACTGATAGTCGTTTTATTATTCACCTTTAGTTTCTTAATTTTGATGTTTGTAGTATAATTGCCCATTAATGTCACTGGAGCATCCTGAACTTGTAAAGTGTCGAGATTACATGAAGAAACCATCAAATCTTTACTTGTATTTACATAAATCAATATCTTTAATGGTTTATCAACAGTGGTCAACTTATATTGAGTTCCTTGTGTCGGAATAACCGGGCTATTAATATACAATCTTTTGCTTGTTCTTTCTGTGGCAGTCTTAAATGCTGTTGCACTTAATGAAGTCGCAACCAAAGTAAGGCTGTCAAGCGTTTGCAAATTGAGTGTAGTCAAGCTTTTGTTGTATGACAAATCCAATTTTTTGACATTTTTCATTGGATATATTGCTTTTCCATCCATCATTTGATTTTGCAGGTTGACTGTAGACATTGCATTACCTTGAGCGTTAACAACGGTCAAATTAGGCATCCATCTCAACACACGTGCCAAATTTGTAATACCCATGTATCCTGCATTTAATGATGTGAGAGAAGCAACATCTTCAACATGTAAGATGTCAGATTTTATCTCTCGGTCCTTATTCTTAATTTCCAACAAAGAAGCATACAGTTTGTCACCAAAATCTGATTTCATTGTTCGTTCTTCATCGGTCAATTTCTCATTCAAGGCTTCATCCTCAAGCTTTTTCAAAAGTTTGTCATAGGTTTTACCTTTAGGGATATAACCTTTTTCAACTAAATATGTCAATGCTTTGAGCATTTCTGATGGCAACATTTTATTGAAATCAATTTGACCTGAGCTGATAAATGCATTTGCTAATGCTGCAAGCGATTCTTTTTCAGGCGTCATTGCCGAAACTCTCAAATTCACATCTTGGTCTGGATTCTGGTATTTCCATTTAGTTACCCACATTATCATCATATCGGCAGTTTGGAAATAAATCGTAGAGTTTCCTTTTACTTTTATCTCGTCGATAACGATTCTCGATGTGTTCTGTCCTCCCAATGTAATTACAGAGTTATCAAGAGTTAATAAATCCAAATCACATAAAGAAAGGGTTATATTTGTCTTCATTTCTTCGAGAGTCAACTTTTTGACACCAGTTGATTCTACGTTCAAATCACCAACTGCAGTACAGTTCTTAACGAACATGCTATTAGAAGTTAATTTAATCCATTTTCTCAATAGCGCTCCAGTCAATTCTACATCCTCAAATGTTGAAGTATTTGCAATCGGGGTTTTATATACTGCATCTGGAATCATATTACTTCCATAACCAGGAGCCACGATTGAAATCTTAGTATCTTGACCTTTTGCCCTAAAGTTATTAATTGAAATGTTAGATGCACTTGCCCCTATATCAGCCACCTTAAACGGAGCATTGACAATCGACAATGTAGAGAGGTTGCATGCACTTACATTCAACGGTTTTGACGTGTTGCCATAATGCAACTCCTTAATTTTTGCATTAGAATTGCCGTCAAGAGCGTAGGCTGTTACTGTTCCACCAGGATTATTGATTGTCAATTTGTTAGTAACACGTTGTAGAACATGGTTATATGTAGCCGTGGTCAGTTTGCTATTTGACAATTCAAGCATACTGATAGACTGCATCGACAGCGAGTTTAATTCACTATTGTTCGACAAGTTCAACGAAGTGACATTCTTCAATGGATACACAGCCATGTCGTCAATCTTTTGATTTTGCAAGTTTATTGTTGCAATATCATTGCCACTTGCATCAATAGTTGTCAAATTAGGCATCCATCTCAACACGCGTACCAAATCTTTAATGTTCATATTTGCAGCGTTCAACTCAGTGAGAGCTTTAGCATCTTCCACTTTAAATACACGAGATTGTTCTTCAAGTGCCTTGCCGTTGTTCTTTTCTTTCAACAACGATGCATAAAGCTTTTCGCCAAAGTCTTTACGCATAGCTTTATCTTGGCTGTTAATGCTTTCAAGCGTCAAACTTTGCGAATCATAATACTTAGCCACACCATCAACCATTGTGAAAGCAACAACAGTGTGTTGATTTTCTGGATATTTACGCCATTCTTCCCAACGCTCAAACCAGTCAACTCCGCCATCGGTAAATTGGATTTTAACCTTGCTACCTGATTCGCGTTGAGGCACACCTACTCTCACTTGCAATCCTGAAGCATGAGGTGGGAAACCACCTATTACTACCGAAATAATATCACAACCCGTAAAGTTCATTTCCTTCACCGAATTAAATCCAAAATATGGCGAATTTACGATAACCTTCAAATTAGGGTTATTTGACATATCTATCGTTTTTAAGTATGAATAGGTATGATTATATAAATATCCTGGACCAAATGCGAATGTTCCTTGCAAATTACAATTTCGTGCAACAACCGACTTAATCATTTCGTGTGTTGGAATCTTCAATTCTGTTAATCCGGCATTATCTGCCAAGCTCAATTCTCTCAACTTAGAATATTTTGTAAAATCAAGTTTGAAATTAACATCTCCACCAAAACAGTTATTTGCCGAGAATTTTTCTAACATATCTGTAGAATTAGGCAATTTAAACACAGATAGTTTATTGTTGCTGCAATCAACTTCTTTAACATAAGTTTGATCTAAAATCAACTCGGTCAACATATTAGTAGAGCAATCTAAATACCTGAGCTCCTTTAAATGATTACCATACAACTCTTCAATGTAGTTGTTTGCACAATTAAGCGTTATCAATTTACTCAACTTTTGAGTTGGCAAAGCAGGAATTTGATTGTCTGAAACATTGAGTTCGGTAATGACATTACCCTCTGCAACATCAACATATGAAATAACATTGTTGCTTGCCGATACTTCCCTAAGGTCATTAAATCCACTCAAATCAAGTTCCGACAATTTATTATCATCTACTTTTAGAGATTGAAGAAGAGGGCAGAACGCATCGAGATACTTCAACGACTTGATTTTGCGTCCACTTACATCTAATGAATAGATACCTCTGGTAGCGCTCGATGAGCCAACGAATGTTCCTCCTATTTTCTCTTCAAGAGCCTTGCGTAGGTTTTCATCGAGTTGTGATGGATTTACACTAATCCATTCAACCTTAACTTTGCAATCGGCAGCCTTACCGGTGTAAGAGTTGAGGACCTTAAATTCGTCACTCTTAAAATATGATTTATAAGCAGGAAGGTTATCGGCTATCAACGTAACGAACTTGTGGTACTCGTATTTGAAATTTTTCACATCAATAGTTGTCAATTTATGCAATCCTACTATATCGATAGTATCATTAACTCCGTCCAAATAAAGACTTGTAAGATTTTTATAATTCTTAATGTCTTCCAAATTAAAGCCACAATTCGAAGCTTGGAATGTAGTTAAATTGAGGTTTGGAGTGAATCTAATTCCATGAAGTTTACTTCCAGAACACCAAATTGACTTAAGATTTTCAGCCTTACCAACATCAAATCTCATATTGTCGCAATCAGTGTCAATGATAGTAACTGATTTCAATTTAGGAAGAAGATTCAAATCGATGTATGGCTTAGTAGGCTTAAAATTAACACTCCAGTGGTTAAAACTATTCAAATTAACTCTTTCCACATTAGGTAAATGTTCCAATCCCGTAAATGATTTAACCCTAAATTGAGAATAATTTACACTTAGCTCTGTCAACGAATCAAGTTCTTCAGGAGAAAGCGAACCATCTTTATTGTTGTCACATTTCGCAATCAAATAACGGCGGAATTCGGGGTCAGAGAAGTGAATCTTTTGACCATCATTAGAAATCGAAATTGATTTAGTGCTACCATTCAATCCTTTTTCATCGAAGTAGACAACAAGTTTATTTCTTCGAATAGCTTGATTTTCAGGACGCACTCCGTATGATTCTGTTCTTTGATTATATCCGTCAGCATATCGAACTTTAAACGTCATCGATTTAAAATTATTCAAGAATGAATTTTCATTGAAGCTATAACCCGGTTCTCCCATAAAACTCTTGTATGAAGCAACCCCTGTTGGACGAGTATCTTTAACTTCTTTAATATGTCCATTATCAGCACCAAGCATCAAGGCCATTTGCCATTTTGGTGCAGTAATAAGCCCTTTACTAGTTGTAGTTTCTGCTGCCCACGTCATACTGTTGTTAGTGGCAGCTACGGTATTTTTATCTTTGAACCTTTCCAAATTCTTACCACTTAAATCCTTTGTATGTGAATAGTTAGTTTGAATTAGCCACAAATACCTCAATTTAGCCTCAAATTTCTCTACTGCATCGCAGTCATTAGTATATATCGATGTAATCACACCTGCCAAGTATCCACCTAAATGGTAAACGTCCTCTCTTATATTGTGCCAACTTGTAGCTCTGTAATTTCGTCCATTTATTGGATCTAACATAAACGACACTCGAGAGTCTGACCGTTTACCCGCCCAATCATAGCCATTTAGGCCAAGACTGATAGTACGATATTTAGCAAATGGAGGAAGTGAACTCTTCAACGTTGGAGCAGAATATTGCGATGTATATGTTTCTTCATATGTAGCATAATCAATGCCTTGACATGCCATAATATTGGCATCACAATACTTAAATTTATCAAGCTTACCATCTTTGTCGCTACTATCGCCACTGTACCACACAAATGCCTTTGAATGCCAGAAGTTCATAGCATAATATGGGTTATTAAAACGATTATAGCTGT
>JAFOYQ010000127.1 GCA_017424575.1 Muribaculaceae bacterium | reverse complement strand
TAACGAAAAGATGCGTGCTCGCCTCGAAGGTTACATGAACGACGCTCTCAACTGTCCAAAATGTGGCGAAGAAATCAAAGCTCTTGCTGCTGAATGGCTTGAAAACAAAGAAGATGCTGCTAAGACTCGCGAAATTGCAGACAAACTCGTTCCTGCTTGCGAAGCTTGCGGTTGCGACACTTGCAAAAACATCCTCTCTGTTAAACAATATATCGTGAAACGTTCACAATGGATTATCGGTGGTGACGGTGCTTCTTACGATATCGGTTTCGGTGGTCTTGACCACGTACTTGCATCAGGTAAGAACGTAAACATCCTCGTACTCGATACAGAAGTTTACTCTAACACTGGTGGTCAAGCATCTAAAGCAACTCCTATCGGTGCTATCGCTAAATTTGCTGCTGCTGGTAAACGCGTTCGTAAAAAAGACCTCGGTCTTATCGCTTCTACTTACGGTTATGTTTATGTAGCACAAATCGCAATGGGTGCTGACCAAGCTCAAACACTCAAAGCTATCCGCGAAGCTGAAGCATACGACGGACCATCAATCATCATCGCTTATGCTCCTTGTATCAACCACGGTCTCCGTGCTGGTATGGGTAAAGCTCAACAAGAAGAAGCTAACGCAGTTGCTTGCGGTTACTGGCACTTGTGGCGCTACAACCCTGCTCTCGAAGCTGAAGGCAAAAACCCATTCACTCTCGATAGCAAAGAGCCTAACTGGGATGAATTTGAAAACTTCCTCAAAGGTGAAGTTCGTTACGCATCAGTTATGAAGCAATACCCTGAAGAAGCTGCCGAACTCTTCGCTGCTGCTAAGGAAAATGCTCAATGGCGTTACAATAACTACCGCCGCCTTGCTCAACAACAATGGGGCGTAGATCCTGAAAGCAAGTAATCAATCAACTTGTAATATAAGCAAAAATCCCTCGGGTAACTCGAGGGATTTTTGTTTTCTATAAAATGGTAATTAAGACCACTAAGGAGATTGAGGTACTATATCCACATAGACCTAATTGTATGAGTTGGGGCTGTATATTTTATATATGCATAAAGTCGCGATAGATGTCGAGGGCTGTTTTGATGTCGTCTTCGGGGGCGATGCAATCGATATGAATGTCGCCTACTTGCTTAAGCATTGTGAAGTTTATCGCATTGGCCGAGTCGTTCTTTTTATCGTGGCGCATAAATTCAATTAGTGCGTCATAGTCGTCGCAAGTGATGTGGAATGCACCATAGTTCTCATATATATATGTAGCCAAGCGAGTGAGTTCAATAGATGGGAATTTCAATTGCATGTGCGACAATATAAGTTCAACCACCAATCCCCATGCTACGGCATATCCGTGGGGAATGGGTGACTTGCGTTGAAGAGCAAGCGATTCAAATGCATGTCCAGCTGTGTGACCAAGATTAAGCGCACGGCGAATTCCTTTTTCGGTAGGGTCTTCTTCTACGATACGCTTCTTTACCATCACACTCTCTTCGAGCAATTGCAACATCTCATCGGTGTCAATATTTGCCACATCTTTTGCAAGAAATCGGTTATATGTGTCAACATTAGAAATCAATCCATGTTTAAGCATTTCGGCATAGCCCGACAACAATTCTTCACTGCTCAATGTCTCAAGAAAACGGGTTGAAATAATCACAGCTTCGGCCTCACAAAACGCACCTATCTCGTTCTTAAAACCGTGGAAGTTTATTCCAGTTTTGCCACCTACAGCAGCATCTACTGCACTCAATAGGGTAGTGGGAATGTTTACAAAGCGTATGCCACGCTTGAATGTAGCGCCAGCAAAACCACCTATATCGGAAACTACTCCACCCCCGAGATTTATTAACATCGACTTGCGAGTAGCTCCACCTTCAACAAGTTGAGTCCAAATGTGCATCAACGACTCAATATCCTTATTTGTATCGCCTGCTGCTATCGTAATTACTGTGGCATTTGCAACAGTTTTAGACTCGTTGACGAGCATCGGGAGCACATGTTTGCTCGTATTTTCATCAACAAGTACAAACAATTTTGATGGATTATATTTTTCGACCAAGGCATCAAGGTGCGATGCGACGTCATTGCTAAATATCAAATCTTGATGTTTCATTTTATCTCTTTAGTCGATGACGAGATTAAACATTTTGAAAACTAATTGTGGCAACATCTCGGCACATTGCTCCATCGAGTCAAACACGATTGCTGCCCCTGCCTTTTCCAACTCTTCGCGGGGAATGGGACCAGTTGTCACAGCCACAGTAAATGCTCCTGCTGTGCTTGCCGATTTCACTCCAAGAGGGGCGTTTTCAATAGCAATTGCCTGCGAGGGGCGCACGCGAGCCATTTCCATCGCTTTAATAAATGGTTCGGGGTGTGGTTTGCCACATTTCACATCGCGCGAAGTTACCATCATATCGGGGGTGAATGCTCCTGGAAAGTCGCGTTCGAGACGGTCAATCAACGAGCGTTGCCCCGACCCAGTTACGAGCACACGACGCATATTTACCTCTTTGAAGAAATCGAGCATATGCATGGCACCGGGCATAGGCTTCACGGCGGGCATTTGGGTAAAATATAAAGCCTTGCGAGCGTACAATTCTTCAATCTCTTGTGGGGTAGCATCGCGATTGTAGGCGCGATTAAAAAGAAGATTGAGAGTAGAAGCGCCAGTGCGACCTTCGTAGAGGAAAAACTCCTCACGAGTGGTGGAAATGCCCAATTCGGTCGACAATCGATGCCATGCATCGGCATGGTTGCCCATAGAGTCATATAGCGTACCGTCCATGTCGATGAGGGCGGCAAGAGGTTGCAATTGCTTATAGTGGCGTCGCTGTAGAAACGACAATATTATATCATCAGAAATATCCATTATCATTTCTTTTTATCTTTCTTCTTTTTGTCGTTTTTCTCATCTTCGGTTGGTGTTGCTAACGGCTCGGGAGGAGCTGGAAGCACACCCTCTTGGATAAACAACAATGAGTCGGCATGTGAAATAGTGTCGCTTGATTCCTCGTCGGTAAATCGCTCAACTTTATGACCGGTGTTGATGAGTTTGAGTTTTGAAGAACGGTCAACACCACGACGGAACACGTTTTCGATTTGACGCAATAGATTAATGCGAGTAGTGTCAACGATAGCAACACGCTCTGCGGCCATATTTTCTTTGAATTTGGCTTTACCCAATCTCACTTTCATCTTGTCGGGGTTACCTTTGACGGTAATGCCAAATTTGAATGGAATAGGTGATTTCAATACCGATACATGGTAATTGAAATTCATTGCCAAGTCGTTATATCCAAGCACTCCAAGTTTATATCTGTCAATGTTGAACATGAATGGGAATAACTCGAGTTGAGAATCTTTCACCAATACCTCAACAGCCATTTTGTCAACCATGTTTTTCTTTTTATTCTTGAATAGTAACCATTTTGACACTGTTCTAAATGTTTCGGCATCCATCAATACGAGACTATCCCCCTCGAGTTTAATAGCAGCATTCAACGATGGCATTACAAAGTTCATTGCAGTGTCGAGGTCGGCAGTCGCAGCGAGGTCGGCATTAATTATACCTTTAATATCTCTTAATAGAGGCATAACGGAGTCGATGGCGGGTACCAATTCAAGTACTTTATCAATATAGAAGTCTTTTAGCTCTAATCCAAATCCGAAACTCATATTCTTTTTCGTAGGAGCCGAATATAGGGCCGAAAGGTTGACGCTACCCATGTCGGTAGTAGCGCGAAGTTGATCTAAACGTAATGACCCACGATATATCTGGATGTTTCCCGACATTTTGTTCATCAACATATCGCTATATATGATGTTTTTAGCCGATACACGCAAAATCCCATCAATATTCATTGGTACGAGCAATGCGCTTGTCCCTTGCGACTCTGCTTCTTGTGCAATTGTTGCTTCGAGCACCGCTTCATCATCAGTGTTTTCAAGCATAGCGCTCATATCGGTAGTAGAAGCCTTTTCGGCAAATGCAGCGCCAGCAAATGCAGCATCAGCAAGTTGGTTTACATCAATAGTGTCGCTACGGAGCATCAATGCCAATTTGAGAGGTTGACGACTGCGACCACTTATGGCCTTTTTAATGTTGCTAATTGAACCAAATGCACTGAAATTGCTACGTCCAGCTTTATATTGCATGCTGTTGATAGCAACACTATCGGTAGTAAATTCGATGTCAACATCTGAAATGCGATTACGAAGAGGGAAATAAGGGGTAAATACGCGAGCGCTCTTTGCTTTTACGCTACCTTTTACATTCCATCGATTTAATAGTGCACGAGTACTACGATCTACACCAAAGTCAATGGTGGAAATTTCATTCTCCATGCTATCAATGCGAGCGCTTCTTGATTTTCGACGTGCCGACACCTCTCGACGAGCCATTGCGTATGCCGAATCATTAGTAATCGTTGGGTTTTCTTTGATGATGCGATCAAAGGCTCTCTTTACTTGTGGCGACATTTTGCGACGTGGTTGGAGATGTGCTTTTACCGAGAAATTGCTTTCTCGAAGATTTACACGCATCTCTTTTGTGGTAGCGCCAGCGCGACCTATGTCCATGCGGAGCGAGAGTTCGGGAACTTTTTCGAGTTTTTTGAATCTTCGTAAAGAGGCAAAGCATTTTACATCACGAAGGCGCACTCGCATAGTGTCGGCTTCAGACACATAGTTCAATCGTCTAAATCGCAATGTTCCACCTATTGGATTTACTTGGGTAGAATCAAGTGATGATGCTAAGTTGGCGCATCCCACTCCAGCCTTGAGGTCGGAGAATCTAACCTTATGAGTGTCATATATTAATGCACATGTGTCAACTTTTATTGATGCCGTTAATAGACTATCAACACGATGTGTGTTGCGCACAAAACTTTCGCTTGTGCCTAAGGTTACTACTGCATTACGGGCATATAGATTAGTGAGTGTGTCGTTTGATTGGAAATTCAAATCATTGATTTCAACATCACCTTTTACTTTTGCCTTGTGGAAATTGTTTTTATCAAGATGACTTAGACGTAAATTAAATTCGGTATTAGCATTGACTTTTCCGCTTAACTTGCCATCAACCATTTTTTTGATAAATGGAGGTAATTTTTCAAGACTTACCATGCCCGAGAATTTGCCTTTTGCAAGAGGGTCGGATATGAGCGAAGATGCTGTAGTAGATAGATTGCAGTTAATGCCCATGCCATTGAGGCTAACATAAGCTATATCAACGATAGCATTATTGAGGTTTTCACCCTTAAGAGAGGCATTTACTTTAGCTTTGAATTTGTCAACATTGAGGTCGCCATATTTAAATTTACATTGAGGCACATCAATCTTTATCTCTGCCCAAGGAATTGTATCGGTTGATAGATTATATGGTTTAGTCAACAGAGTTTCAAATGTAATGGCTGCATCAGAGTAAATATCTTTACAGAGTGATGCATATTCTTGAGGTACACGAGTTTTAATATCGGAGTATTTAATAGGGTCGAGAGCTACATTTAATTCATTAATCGTCATCTCATCTCCTAAATCAAATCGTCCATCAATATGGGCATTGAAAATATCTACTCCAGCATTGAAAGCATTCAATTCTACAATAGCGGGTGATGCTTGGTCCCACTTAATACCTCCATTTAGAATGAAAGGCACATCTTTAAGGTTAATTAATCCAAGTAGTGGTGTTGCAATATTCCCATTTATATCGAGGGTGTATTGAGGGTTGTTTGTGCCATCAAGATATGTGGTGTTTAGTTGTAGGGCAACGTCAATACTATCGGCAAGAGAGAAAAATTTAATGGGTTTTGCATCAATGATTGCAAAATGGTCAATTTCGATGATAGGGAGTTGTGTTGTCGCAGTGTCGGGCTCAATTTCGGGCTCTGAAGGCGGTAAGATATTGAAATTAGAGTTAATGCTATCCACCACAACAAGATTTACCATTGGTTGGTGTAGTTGTATGTCGTAAAGACTTAATTTGCCTGCTAACAGCTTGTGGATATTTATTCCTCCTCTGAAAAGACCTAAAGAGAGCAAACTGTCGGCATTGCTGGGGAGTTGTGCTCTGATTGAATCGTCAATCGATTTGAGTGAGTTGCTAATAACAGAGAATTTGTCAATTTCAAGAGTGACATCGGGGAATGTGCTCCAAATAGTCAATTCTACTCGATCAATATCAACGTCGGCATTGAGAGTTTGTGTCAAATATTTTTCGGTCAATGGAGTGAGTCGCTCAGGAGTGAGAATGCACACTACTGCTTGCAATAATCCAAATACAAGTAGCACAAGACCTATTATGGTCCACATTGTTCCCTTTAACAACATTTTCCATAAAGGCTTTTTCTTCTTCACTGTTACGTTGTTGATATTTGTATTATCACTCATATTCTTTGACTTAATGAAGTAAATCGATATGATTTTATGCGATTAGTGAAAGGCTTTTACCTTTCACTAATCGATTTATTCTTAATTATTGAGGACGCACTGTGAGGTGGAAGCAACTTTGCTTAGCCTCATATTTTACATAGCAACGACCTTTGGAATGGAAATCTTGAATTACCTCTGATAGTAATGCCGAGAGGTCGGCAAATGTGCGAGGATTTTCGGCACTATCTTGAATGAATTTAGAATAACTAATGTCGAAGGTTGTTGCGTATTGATGGGTTGATGTTGCAATGGCATTGGTGTTGCTTTTCATCAACTCTTTGATGTTTTCAGAGGTTCGCAACACACTTGTTACCTTGATGCGATATTTGCTCTGACCACGTTCCCACAATAATTGATTAAAGCGAGCGCCAATCTCTTTGAGGAGTTTTTCGGCTTCGGGAACAAGGAACGGATAAGAGTGAGTCAATTCGTCGAGGTAATATTCTTCGCATGAAGCAATGAGTTTTACTGGACGAGAGAGATTCCATGCTTCACTCATGTTGGAAATGGGTTTGATGCCCATTTTTTCGGCAGCAGCGAGTTGCACATGGTTGCTATCATTGAATGTTTTTGAACGACTACCTGTGAAGTAAGTTTCTAATGGTTGAGCCACAGCATCTTCATCGCCTACAATAAAGTTATCCCATTTTGGGTCGGGTTTGCGATTAAGAATTTCAATAGCAGTTTTGCTATCAAGAGGCTTTGATGGATCTGCTTCGGCAATCTCAGTATTTTCGATTTCCTCTTCTGTAGTTTCTTGAGGTTGAGTTACGTCTTCTGATGTTGAAGTGCTATCTACAACTTCGGTAGTGTCGTCAACTTCGGTGTTAACAGCCTCTTCGCTACTATCGCTCACAGAGCATCGTCCAAGAATAAACGATATGATGGCAACAACCAATATTATAATGCGATATTTTTTTCTTTCAGCTTTTCTCATAATTAGTATCCTACTGTTTGCACGAGTATTACTCGTTGTGAATCTTTTAAGTTAAGGGCTTTGGCGAGGTTTTCTCCGTCAAAACTGCCACGAGTGACTGTCCCTATGCCGTTTGATGCACACCACAAATAGATGTTTTGCATTGCAGCCCCAGCATCGGTTCCTGCATAAATGTCATTTGGCATTAAATCTTTGTCGCTGACGATGGCGATATTTAGTGGTGCTTGCTTAGCATAGTCTTGCGCAGCGGCATAGTCGCGTACATCTTTGTTGGTAACTTGAATCAATTTATTATCTTTTGCAGCGTAGAGCCAAGCTCCGTCGGGGGTAATTACATATACCGAAACCTCTTGGCGATTTAATGCTGTGGGAATAGTGAGTTTGTCTTCACGATTATATCCACAAGTAGCCCATAGAAGGTCGCTCAATTGTTGGGTAGAGAGTTGTTTGTCTTGAGAAAATTCACGAGTTGATTTGCGATTTGATAGAGCCTCCATAAGTGGCATACCACCAGTTTTTTGAGGTTGAGGCAATTCTATGTCTGCCGCAAAAGTGTTTGAGAACGACATCATTGTTAGTACAGATGCGATAATAATATGTTTCATTGGTTATGATTTTTTGATATAATTTGTAAAATTAACCCATTCTCACAAATTTTACAAAAATTATCGCGTTAAATATTGACAAAAAAGAAAATCTCACCAATCAATAGAATGAAGATTAGGTGAGATTGATATTTTGGGAATTGAAATATGTCAGAATATTACTGAAGACTGCTCCAAGTTTTGCGGCCACGGAGATAGTAATCAACGAGGATGTTTCGGTGGCAGTCGTGGCGTGTTTTGAGTAGGTCAACATCGGGGTGAGAAGTGTATGCTTTACGCATTTTTTTGAAATCTCGATGTGCCTTTAATATGGCGTTGGCATTTTTGAAATCAAAAGTTGCCATAAATTTTGCCCAAGCAATAGTGTCAAGCAATCGGCGCACAAAAAGTTTCTTGCCTCGGGTAGAGTCGGGTAAATTTTTATGTAACATCAACAAGTTGTTGCGGAAATTGAGGTAGGTTTTGCGTGGATTTGATGCTGGAAGGCTACCTCCTCCGAGATGAAATACTGTTGATTGAGGCACGGCAACGATATCACTACCTGTGAGGAGTATGCGCCAACAAAGGTCAATCTCTTCCATGTGCGCGAAGAAGTCTTTATCAAGACCACCTACTTTGAGATACAATTCGGAACGAACCATTAATGCCGCTCCTGTTGCCCAAAAGATGGGTATAATATTGTCGTATTGCCCTTTATCTTCTTCTACCGAATCAAATATGCGACCACGGCAATAAGGGTAACCATTACAATCGATAAATCCCCCAGCCGCACCAGCATACTCAAAGTGAGACTTATTGGTGTAGGCTCTAATTTTTGGTTGACACGCACCTATATTGGGATTGGCTTCCATCTGCTCATACAAAGGATTAACCCATCCATCGGTAGTGGCAACATCGCTGTTGAGAAGAATTGTATAGGGGTAATTAGTCTCTTTTATGGCGCGATTATACCCCTCGGCAAATCCGTAGTTTTCGCTAAATTCTAAAACTTTAACTTGAGGGAATTCGTTGCGAAGTAGTTCAACCGATGAGTCGGTGCTTCCATTGTCGGCAACAATCACGTCGGCAATAGTCGAATCGGTTGTGGCGATTACACTTGGAAGAAATTCGCGTAGAAGTTTCTCTCCGTTCCAGTTGAGGATAATTACAGCAACTTTTTTCATTTTATAAGTTCTCCTTTCACCTCTTCGCCGTTATTAATTATTTCAAGAAGTTTTACGTTGGCCAAAGTGTTGTCGAGTGAAATCTGACGTGGAACTTCTACTTTGATATAATTATCGGTAAATCCACTCATGGGTTTGCCTGCTCGAGAGTGTTCAAGGAGCACTTGACGAGTAGTGCCAACAAAACGTTGAGTAAAGTCTTTTAATTTTTGCTCAGAAAGGTCGAGCATGATGCGAGTGCGACGATGTTTTTCGCGAGGGTCAACGGCATACTCAATCTTTAACGCACGAGTGCCAGGGCGCTCTGAATATGTAAATACATGCAAACGAGAGATGTCGAGTGATTCAATAAATTGGCGCGACTCCTCAAATAGTTCAGGAGTTTCGCCACGCGCACCTACAATGAGGTCAACACCGATGAATGCATGAGGAATAACAGCTCTTATCTTCTCAATTTTTGAACGAAAAAGAGCAGTATCATAGTGGCGATGCATGAGTTTCAACACCTCGTCGCTACCACTTTGTAAGGGGATATGGAAATGTGGCATGAAGCGTTTTGATGTCGCCACCCATTCGATGATTTCGTCGGTGAGGAGGTTGGGCTCGATTGATGATATGCGATATCTTTCAATCCCTTCAACCTCGTCAAGGGCTTTTATGAGGTCAAAGAAATTATCTTCGCGCCCTTTGCCAAAATCACCAATATTTACTCCAGTAATAACAATTTCTTTGCCACCTTCGGCTGCTACTTGTTGCGCTTGTGCCACCATCTCCTCGATTGTGCCTGAACGGCTATGTCCGCGAGCCATGGGTATTGTGCAATAAGTGCAATAGTAGTCACAACCATCTTGCACTTTGAGGAAATATCGAGTGCGGTCGCCACGTGAGCAAGAAGGACAGAAGTGGCGCATTTCGCGCATAGGAGTTACGATTGTGCGTGGCTCATGAGTTGCAGTAAACTCGTCGAGAAACTCGGTGAGTAGTAACTTTTGGTCGCTACCTGCTACGATTTTTACGCCAGGAATTGCTGCAATTTCTTCGCTTTTGAGCTGTGCATAGCACCCAGTAACAATAACTGTTGCGTTGGGGTATTTTTTTATGAAAGAGCGTATTGCTTGTCGACATTTTTTGTCGGCAAGTTCGGTTACACTGCAAGTATTTACCACAATCACGTCGGGCGTTTCACCCGTTTGTGCTCGGCGAATACCTTTGTCGGCAAACATTTTAGCAACAGTCGAAGTCTCGGCAAAATTAAGTTTGCAACCGAGAGTGTGGAATATTGCTGTGCGTGTGCCAAATGTAGTGTTGTCAATCATTATATGGGTTCTTGATTTTGTTTGAGATTAAAAAATATTCACTAATTCGATTTCAAAAATTAGTGTAGAGTTGCGAGGAATGTCATCGACAGTTTTTGAACCATAGCCTTGTGTTGCAGGAATGATTACCTCCCATTTGTCGCCTACTTTCATGTTGACAAGGGCAATTTGCCACCCTTTTATTACTTCGTTAAGACGAAATGGCTCGGGGCATGGATTTGATGTGTTGTCATCAAAAATGCGTCCGTTGATGAGACGACCTTTGTAGTAAACAGATACAACGCTTGTTGCGTTGGGTGATGACCCATTTCCTTCGTTAATGACACGATACAACACTCCTCCCGAAAGTTTTTTAACAT
>JAFOYQ010000126.1 GCA_017424575.1 Muribaculaceae bacterium | reverse complement strand
TGGATGTTGAGCGAACCATCGGGGTTGGTGTATAGGTAGGCATCGAGGTCGTTGGCAGTTATAGACTCGATGTGGAGATCGCCTTTTAGTAGAGATAAGAGGCTGATTTCGGCATTAAGATTGTCGATAGAGAGTATTTTTTGGTTGTTTAAGTCAGAAACTTCTATCGAATATAGATTGAATTTATTGAAAAATTTTATCGCGACGTGTTCAATTTCAAATTCAGCTCCAGTTTTTTCTTCTAAGTATTCAGTGATTTTGTCGACAACGAAGTTTTGTATCTTATTGTTTGACAATAAGATAAAAGGTGTAATCAATAAAACTGCTAAAGTTATGATTACAATTAGCGTTATTTTTGTAGAATTTTTTATAACTTTGTACTTTAATTTGCAAAGATAACTAATTTAATTCATAATTCATAGTTCATAATTCATAATTTTTCAAAAAAAAGGTTGAAAAAGTGATATTTTTGAATTACTAGGTGAAAACAGAGGTATGAGTGTAGTAATTTTAGGAATAGAATCGTCGTGCGACGACACATCGGCAGCCGTTTTGCGAGATGGAGTATTGTTGTCGAATGTGACAGCAGGTCAGGCCGTGCATGAGATGTATGGTGGAGTGGTGCCCGAATTGGCATCGCGTGCGCATCAGCAGAATATCATTCCCGTAGTAGATGCAGCATTGAAAAAAGCAGGCGTTAGTCGAGAAGATATTAGTGCAGTGGCATTTACTCGAGGACCAGGATTGATGGGCTCGTTGTTGGTAGGCACATCGTTTGCTAAAGGATTTGCATTGGGGCTTGACATACCGATGATAGATGTGAACCACTTGCAAGCGCATGTCTTGGCACACTTTGTTCAAGAGCCAGATGTAGAGCCACATTTGCCAGAGTTTCCGTTTTTGTGTTTGTTGGTGTCGGGTGGTAATTCGCAGATAATACTTGTCAAATCGTATAAAGATATGCAAGTATTGGGCCAGACTATCGACGATGCAGCAGGAGAGGCATTTGATAAGTGTGCGAAAGTGATGGGATTGCCATATCCAGGAGGACCATATATAGATAAATATGCAAAGATGGGAGATGCTAAGGCATTTGCTTTTGCGAAGCCACATATTAAGGGGTTTGATTATAGTTTCAGTGGATTGAAGACATCATTCCTTTATACATTGCGAGATGCACAGAAAGAGGAACCAAATTTTGTAGAAAATCACCTATATGATTTGTGCGCTTCGTTGCAGAAAACAGTGGTTGATATTTTGATGGATAAGGTGCATAAAGCGATGAAAGAGACTGGAGTGAAGCATCTTGCAGTGGCAGGAGGAGTGTCGGCTAATTCGGGTTTGCGTGAGGCTTTTGTAGATTATGGTCGTCGTCATAGGGTGGAGGTTTATATACCGAAATTTTCGTTTACGACAGATAATGCAGCGATGGTGGCGATTACGGGTTATTTCAAATATCTTGATGGGGATTTTTGTGCTGTAGATTTGGCACCATATGCGAGGGTTTTGATTTAGTGAGTAAAGAGTAGAGTATGT